>CAYZDW010000238.1:0-6327 GCA_964477175.1 uncultured Steroidobacteraceae bacterium
ATTTCAGGTAGCCGGCAATCGAGTCGACGACGTACTGGAGCTGGGTCTCGGTCAGTTCCGGGTAGATCGGCAGTGCCAGAGTCTCCCGCGCGGCGCGCGCCGATTCCGGGCAGTCCTCGGGCCGGTAGCCCAGGTAGGCGAAGCATTCCTGCATGTGCAGCGGCACCGGATAGTAGACCTCGGTACCGACACCGCACTCGGACAGGTATGCCCGCAATTCATCGCGCCTGGGTACCCGGATCACGTACTGGTGATAGATGTGCCGATAGCCCGGCAGGGCCACGGGCGGCGTCACCTTGTCCGCGAATCCTGACGTCCTGAACTCCCGATCGTAGAAGGCGGCATTGCGCCGGCGAGCCTCATGCCAGGCCTCGAGATGCCCGAGCTTCACGAGCAGCACGGCTGCCTGCAGCTCGTCAATCCGGAAGTTGCCGCCGACCAGCGTGTGGTAGTACTTGGGTTCCATGCCGTGCACGCGCAGCATTCTGAGCTTCGCGGCCAGGCCCTCGTCGTCGGTGACGCATAGACCCGCGTCGCCGAATGCGCCCAGATTCTTGGTCGGAAAGAAGGACAGGCAGCCGATGTCACCGATGCTGCCTACCCGTCGCTTGTCCGGGTATTCCGCTCCGATGGCCTGGGCCGCGTCCTCGATCACGGTGAGGCCGTGCTTGCGGGCGATCGCCAACAGAGGATCCATGTCGGCCGACTGGCCGTAAAGATGCACGGGCATCAAGACTCGCACACGACCACCCGTCGCGCGATTGTAGGTGCCGTTCGCCCGTCGGTCGCAGTGCTGCTCGAGGAATTCCCGCACCCGCGAAATGCTGATGTTGAATGTATCCGCTTCGATGTCCACGTACACCGGCCGCGCGCCAAGCCGGGCGACGGTCCCGCCGCTCGCGAAGAAGGTGTAGGGACTCGTGATCACCTCGTCGCCGGGCCCGATGTCGAGCGCCATCAGCGCGACCAGCAGCGCATCGGTGCCCGACGAAACCCCGATGCCGAATCTGGCGCCGCAGTAGACGGCGATCTTCTCTTCCAGCTCGCGCACGGCCGGACCGAGGATGAACATCTGCGTCGCGGCGACCTGGAGCATCGCCTCGTCCAGTTCCGCCTTCAGCGCGCGGTATTGAGGCTTGAGGTCGAGCAGCGGTACCTGAAGTTTGACCGGCACAGTCATCGTGCCGCGATCTTACGCGATTCCCGCGCGGCGACGCAGCGCCGCAACGCAGCGCTCGGCCGTGCGGCCATCCCACAGCGCGGGCTTCTTTCCCGTGGTCCAGCGACCGCTCATGGCCTCGCCGGCGCTGCGCACGAGATCCTGCGGCTTCACGAGACGATTCGATCCCTCGGTCACCGTGATCGGTCGTTCCGTGTTCTCGCGCAGCGTCATGCAGGGAATGCCGAGGTAGGTCGTTTCCTCCTGCACGCCACCGGAATCCGTGATTGCGAGTGCCGATCCGACGACGAGATTCATGAATTCGATATACGACAGCGGATCGCAGAGCCGGACCTCGCTGCCGTCGAAGCGGGGCATCAACTTGAACTCGGTCAGCTGCTTGCGCGTGCGCGGGTGAACCGGGAATACCAGCGGCAGCTGCTTCGACACCGCAACCAGCCCGTCGACCAGCAGGCGAAGCGCGTCGGCGGCGTCGACATTCGAGGGCCGGTGCAGGGTCACGACGCCGTATTTCCGGCCGTCGAGGCCCATCTCCCGCCGGGTACCGGCCCGATCGATCCGGGCGCGCATCAGCTCGAAGGAATCGATCATGATGTTGCCGACCCGATCGATGCGCTCCGCGGGCACGCCTTCCGCGCGCAGGTTTTCGTCGGCATCCGGTGACGGCGTCCACAGCACGTCGGCGATTGCATCCGTGACCATCCGGTTGATCTCTTCCGGCATGCGACGGTCACGGCTGCGCAACCCGGCTTCCAGATGAACCACCGGTATCCAGAGCTTCGCCCCGACCAATGAGCAGGCAGCCGTCGAGTTCACGTCGCCAACCACGACGATCCAGTCCGGGCGTTCGTCGGCCAGCGCGTCCTCGTAGGCAATCATCACGCCGCCGAGTTGCCGGGCGTGGGATCCACTGCCGACGCCAAGATCCAGATGCGGATCCGGCAGTTCGAGATCCCGGAAGAAGTTGTCCGACATGTTCTGGTCGTAATGCTGGCCCGTGTGCACGATGCGCGGACTGCACCAGGACTCGCGGGACAGCGCGTGATAGAGCGGCGCGATCTTCATGAAGTTCGGCCGGGCGGCAGCGACCAGATCAACCTTGAGGCTCAATCGGTCCTGCCCTTTAGCCCTGCCTGGGAAAATACTTGACGTTTTCGATGCCTTCGAAATCCGCATCCTGGGTCCAGAATGTCGCCTGAAAACTTCTCGCTGTCGCAAGCATGACGCTGTCCGCCAAGGGCAAATCATGATCGATTGAAATCCGGGCGGCAGACAGCGCGATCGATCGGTCGAGATCGACGACTCGCCCCTGCTCCATGATCGCTACCGCTTGAAGCGCATCGTCATCCCCGCGTTGCTGGAGAATCCTCTTGAAGACCTCGTAAATGGATAGTGCTGGTACCAGCAGACTTGCCGACGCTGCGATCGGCACCGCGAACCGTCCGGCGTTGGGGCCTCCCGCAAAAAACTCGAGCCATGCAGATGCGTCGACAACGTTCACGTGCGGTCCGGATCTCTCGGCACCGTGGTATCGATGCCTCGCAGGAAGCCACGTGCTTCCTTCGGCGGTCTGACCAGCACAAGCTCGACGCGGCCACGGTACTGGATCGCATGCATGCGCGCGCCCGACTTGATCCCCAGCGCTTCACGGATCGCTTTCGGAATCACCACCTGGAATTTCGGCGACACGGTAACCACCGTCATACGGTTTCTCGATCGATAGAGGTACCGTAATACTACGATTCATCCCCGGCAATCGTCAAATCGGGCGGAATCGCGACGATATGCTCAGTCCGTGCGCCCCTTGCGCCCGTAGTGGTCCTCGAGCCGGACGATGTCATCCTCGCCGAGATAGCTGCCCGACTGCACCTCGATGATCTGCAACGGTTCGTCGCCGGGATTCTCGATGCGGTGCACGGTGCCGACCGGGATGAAGGTCGACTCGTTCTCCGACAGCAGGAAGACTTCCTCGCCGCGCGTGATCCGCGCCGTGCCCTTGACTACCACCCAATGCTCCGCGCGATGACGGTGCAGTTGCAGCGACAGCACCGCGCCCGGTTTGACGGTCAGGCGCTTGACCTGAAAGCGTTCGCCGGCATCGATGCTGTCGTAGCTGCCCCAGGGGCGGAACACTTCGCGATGCAGTCCCGGCTCGCTGCGCCCGGCCTTTTTCATCCGCTCGACGAGGCGCTTGACGTCCTGCACCCGGTCTTTCGGTGCAACCAGGACCGCATCCTTGGTCTCGATGACGACATGCTGGTCGAGTCCGACGGCTGCGACCAGGCGGTCCGTGGAATACAGCAGGCAATCGCGGGAATCTTCCGTGAGCACGTCGCCGTGCGTCACGTTGCCCTCCGAGTCGGCCGGCAGCGCGTCCTGTAGCGAGGCCCAGGAACCGACGTCGCCCCAGCCAGCGGCCAGCGGGACCACGGCGGCGCGGTCGGTCTTCTCCATGACCGCATAGTCGATCGAATCAGCGCGGCAGGACTCGAAGGCCGCGCGGTCGAGCCGGATGAAGTCGAGATCGCGGACGGCTCCCGCGTAGGCCTGCTCGCAGGCCGAGAGCATGGCGGGGTCGAGGCGCCGAAGTTCATCCAGGTAGCCTTGCGCCGGCACCAGGAACATGCCGCTGTTCCACAGGTAATCGCCGCTCGCGACGAATTGCGCGGCCTTCGCTGCGTCCGGCTTCTCGACGAAGGCGGCAACGCGCAGCACCGGGCCGGCTTCGGCGCCCTTCTGGATGTAGCCGTATCCGGTTTCGGGATGCGTGGGCACGACGCCGAAGGTGACGAAGCGACCGTCGCGCGCCGCCGGAATTGCGGTCTCGACCGCGCGGTGGAAGGCTGCGACATCCGCGAGCACATGATCGGCCGGCAGCACCAGCAGGAGCCTCGTGGAGGCGTCCGCCCGCTTGCCGCTTGCTCCGGCCTGCGCTGCCAGGGCAGCAACCGCGAGCGCAGGCGCGGTGTTCCGCCCCTCTGGCTCGAGCAGAATGGCCTGCGGCGCAACGCCGACCTGGCGCAGCTGTTCGGCCACCATGAACCGGTGTGCCTCGTTGCAGACCACGATGGGGTCCGCCACCGACGGCAGCCCCACGACGCGCAGCGCCGTCTCCTGGATCATCGTCCGCTCGCCGGTCAGCGGCAGGAACTGCTTGGGGTACAGCTCGCGCGACAGGGGCCAGAGCCTGGTGCCCGCGCCGCCCGAAAGGATCACCGGTATGAGCATTTGCGATCCTGGTCCTTCAATTCTTCAAGCGCCCGTGCGCTTCAAGATAGCGGACCACGTGGTCCACACTCTCGGCAATCGTCAGTTTCGAGCCGTCGATCTCGATTTCCGGCGCTTCCGGCGCCTCGTAAGGCGAGCTGACGCCCGTGAAGTTGCGGATCGTCCCCTCGCGCGCCTTGGCATAAAGGCCCTTCGCGTCGCGCTTCTCGCAGATTTCGAGCGGCGTGCTGACGAATACCTCGACGAATTCGCCCGGCAGGACCAGGTCGCGCACCAGGCGCCGGTCGCTGCGGAACGGCGAGATGAAGGCCGTCACGACGATGAGCCCGGCGTCCACGAAGAGTTTCGCGAGCTCGCCGATGCGGCGGATATTCTCGACGCGTCCGGCGTCGGAGAAATCGAGGTCCTTGTTGAGGCCATGCCGGATGTTGTCGCCATCCAGCAGGTAGCTGTGGTGCCCGCGCAGGAACAGCGCCTGCTCGACGGCATTCGCGATCGTGGACTTGCCCGCGCCCGAGAGACCGGTGAACCACAGGATGCAGGGGTGCTGCGCCTTCTGGTTGGCGCGCTGCCCGAGGGTCACGCGCGTCGGTTGCCAGAACACGGAGACGTCGTGCTGCGCGCCCTGCGGCGCGGCGCTGCGCAAGATCATGCCCGCACCCGCAGTGGCATGACTCAGCCGGTCGACGACGATCAGCGCCCCGGTGTACCGGCAGGTCGCGTAGGTGTCGAACGCCGCTTGTTCGGCCAGCACGATCCGGCACAGGCCAACTTCGTTGAGCTTCAGTTCGGCCGCCGGGTGCTCGGAGAGGTCGTTGACGTCCACGCGGTGGTGGATTCGCTCCACCGTGCCGCGCAGGTAGCGGTGCGAGATCTTGAATTCGTACTGCTTGCCCGGTAAGAGCGGCGCATCGTTCATCCAGATGAGATGCGCATCGATGATCCGGCCGACGCTCGGCGCGCGGTCCGGATGCACGACAAGATCGCCACGGCTGATGTCGATCTCGTCCTCGAGCGTCACCGTGACCGCCATCGGTGCGGCGGCACGTTGAATATTCCCGTCGAAGGTCACGATGCTCTTGATACGGCTCATCCGGCGCGAAGGCACCGCCATGATCGGGTCGCCGACCGCAAGTTCGCCGGCGGCGATCGTGCCCGCATAGCCGCGAAATGTCGCATCCGGTCGGTTGACGTACTGCACCGGCAGGCGCAGGTCCGCCAAATGCTGGTCACGGCTGATGTCGATCGAATCGAGCAATTCGAGCAGCGCCGGCCCGGTGTACCAGGGCATGCCCGCGCCGCGCGTCACGACGTTGTGCCCCTGGAGCGCGGAGACCGGCACGACACGGACGTCCGGCACGCCGAGCCGTCCCATGAACTCGACACTTTCGTCGCGGATGGCCGTGTACACCCGTTCGTCGAATCCGACCAGGTCCATCTTGTTGACCGCGACGATCGCATGGCGGATGCCGAGCAGCGAGACGATGTAGGCATGCCGGCGGGTCTGTACCAGCACGCCGCGCGAGGCGTCGACCAGGATGACCGCCAGGTCCGCGGTCGAGGCGCCGGTCGCCATGTTGCGCGTGTACTGCTCATGCCCGGGACAGTCCGCGATGATGTACTTGCGCGTCTCGGTGTCGAAATAGCGGTAGGCGACGTCGATCGTGATGCCCTGCTCGCGCTCCGCCTGCAGGCCGTCCACGAGCAGCGCGAGATCCACCGCGTCCCCAGTCGTGCCCCACTTGCGGCTGTCGGAAGTGACGGCCGCGAGGGTGTCCTCGAGGATCTGTTGCGTGTCGTGCAACAGCCGGCCGATCAGCGTGCTCTTGCCGTCGTCCACGCTGCCGCAGGTGATGAAGCGCAGCAGATCCTTCGCCTCGTAGCGGCGCAGGAAATCCTCGAGCCGTACGGCGGCCATC
>CAYZDW010000239.1:0-5354 GCA_964477175.1 uncultured Steroidobacteraceae bacterium
GCGCGGCTGGTTCGGCTCAGGGCTTTAAGTCGATTTCCTCGAGCAGCGCCTTCGCGCCGTAAACTTTTTCGAGCGCGACCCGGATGTAGGCCAGGTGCACGCCGATCGTGCGGTTCATCCGCTCGTCGAACCAGTAGCTGCCCGAGATCGAGTGGATGTTGCCGTCGAATGCGAGACCGACGATTTCGCCGGCCGCATTGATCATCGGGCTGCCGGAATTTCCGCCGACGATGTCGTTGTTGGTCGTAAAATTCGCCGGCGTCGTCATATCCAGCCGGTCCTTCGCAGCCAGCCATCGGTCGGGGATCTTGAACGGCGCCTCTCCGGTCGCGCGTTCGTAGGCGCGGCTCAACTCGGTCCAGGGACGAACCTGCTCGCCGTTCTCGGGCCAGCCCATCATCGCGCCGTAGGACAGGCGGAGCGTAAAAGTCGCGTCCGGATAAATGCTGGTGCCGTAGACGGCGAAGCGGGCCTTTGCGATCGCCTCCTGGCCGCGCTGGACCGGTCCTTCAACCTGTTCCTCGTAGCGCTTGCGCAGATCGCGCGCGGTCGGATCGACGAGCGCAGCGACCCGGATCAACGGATCCTGGCTCGCGCTGATGGCAGCCTGGCCGCCATCGTACAGTGCAAAGCGCGCGGCGGGATCCGCGAGCGTGCTGCTTCGGACGAGTTTTCCGGCCAGGGCGTCGGGCGAGTCGTTGCCGAAGATCTTGCGCACCAGCGGATCGTCAGGTCCAAGCCATTCGCGCATGCGTTCGAGCCCGAACGAGAGCCGCAGGATCTCGAAATCCGGGTAGATCGGCGCCGCGGCCTGCAGATTCTGCAGCACCGCCGGCAGCCGCGCCTCGGTGTACTCGGCAAGGCGCGACTCGTTCAGTTTCATGCGCTCCTCGGCCGAACGCACGAGCGCGCGCGCGTAGCCGAACAGCGTGCTGTTGAAGGCGGCACCGCCTTCTATGAAGGTGTAGGGCACCAGCATGTCGCGCCAGACGTCCTCGGCGGCGTCGATGGTTTGCCAGGCGCCGGCAGACGAGGCGAGCGCGGCATTTCCCGTGATCGCATCGCGCAGTGCCGACTCGTTCCTGCCGACCGACTCGAACAGCGCCGGATCCAGCAGAGCGTCAAACTGCTTGCGGCGCACCTTGATCGCATTCTCGACCTGATTCAGGTAGGCCTCCGAGGTTCGGCGCGGCTCGGCACCGGTCTTTGAGTACTGCAGCATGCGGCCGCGCAGCTCGGAGAATCGCATGAGCCAGAACGGCATGAAGGTCGTGCGCTGGGTCTCCAGCTGCGCGACCGTCAGCAGGCGGTCCGTGTTGCCGGGATGGCCGGAGACGAATACCGGATCGCCGGGATCGGCGCCGT
Organism: uncultured Steroidobacteraceae bacterium; assembly: GCA_964477175.1. Classification (GTDB taxonomy): domain Bacteria; phylum Pseudomonadota; class Gammaproteobacteria; order Steroidobacterales; family Steroidobacteraceae; genus SCUD01. The sequence goes on from CAYZDW010000239.1 coordinate 1,366, forward strand.
CCCAGTCGAAGCGCAGGCGATTCGGGGTCTTGGCCGGCTTGCCGTTCTCGTAGGCGCGCAGGATCGACATGTCCAGGCACCAGCGCGGGAACTGGAAATTGTCCGGGTCGCCGCCGAAGGCCGCGATATCGCGCTCCGGCGCGAACACCAGGCGCACGTCCTCATAGCGCTTGTATTTGTAGAGCCAGTATTGGCCGCCCTGGTAGAGCGACACGCGCTCGCACTTGAGCGCACCGCCCTTGGACTTGGCCGACGCTTCTTCGCAGGCCTGCTCGAGCTTGGTCAGCTCCCGCCGCCGCGCCTCGACGGCCGCGTCCGCGGCTAGGCCGGCGGTCGCCGCAGCCACCTTCGCGGTCACGTCTTCGGTGCCGACCAGTACCGACACGGCGTCTTCCTGGCAGCGCAGTTCCTGCTTGCGGTCCGGCGCCAGGAAGCCCGAGGCGACGAGGTCGCTGTCGGGTGTCGAATTCTGCGCGACGCAGTCCTCGGCACAATGGTGGTTCGTCAGTATCAGGCCTTCGGCCGATATGAACGACCCGGTGCAGCCGGTCTCGAGCCGGACCGTGGCGCCGCGCACGCGGTCAAGCCAGGCACCGTCGAGCGTCACGCCGTACTTCTCGGCGATCGCGGCGCGCGGCGGATTGTCGAAAGTCCACATACCCTCGTCGGCCGAGGCGGACAGGGACGCCATCGCGGCCATCGCCGCAATCAAAATGCGATTCATCGGGTGCTCCCGTGCAACTGAACGGCCACCGGCTGGCGGCGATGGGCTCATGGTACCTGTTGGCCGGCGGACCCGGACGGGTCGGCCCACCGGACGGCGCGGCCGGCGGCCCGTTCATCGTGTCCGGTTACCGCGGGAGGCGGGCGACCCAGCGGTGCCCGCTGAGGATCCGGGGTCAGAGAACCCGGGCAGCTCGCCTGGTTTGAGTCGAAAAAAATCGTCAGGAGCGCGGTCGCGGCGATTGGCTGGCTGTCCCGGTAGGCAGGCGTCATGCGCGAGCCTCGCGCGATCGCGAGCGCCGAGCGGTCGAACAGGTCCGCCGGTACTGAGGACAGGATGCGCGCCTGCCGGATCGCACCGGTCGCAAGCCTCCATCGGAAAGGGCGCGCTCGCGAGCATGATCGGCGGCACGTCGAGGAGCGTGGAATCCGGAAGCCGGAACTCGAAGCGACGCGTCATGCGCCGCGCAGCGGGCTCGGGTGGAAAGCGCCAGCCACGGATTGCGGCGAGCGCCGCCGCCTCGAATTCGCCGCGCGGCATGGCCATGATGACATCCGCGTTGACGACGCTACCGTCCGCCGCGAGTTCGAACTGCAACTCGGCATAGCCCTCGACGCGATTTCCGAGCAGCTGCGCCGGAAAGACCGGGTCCGGTCTCGCGCCGCCGCTGGCGGGGCCGGCTGCATCGACAGTGTCCACCAGCGTGAATCGCACGCGTGTCAGCATGCGGCACTCGACGGGCACGCCTTTTTCGCGCGCCGGCTCGAAGCGCCAGGCGCGCACGCCGGAGAGCGCAGCCTGCTCGAAGTAGCCGGGCGGATCGGCGCGCAGGATGCTCACCCAGCCGACCCGGCCGTCCCGCAGCACGGTCAACGCGACCTCGACCGAGCCCTCGACTCCGATCGCGCGCACCGCGGCGGGATAGGCCGGCGCCTCGCGCTTGAGCGCGACCGGCGGCGAGAGGTTCGCATGGTCACAGGACGGCCAGGCGAGCGCCGCAGGTGCGGCCAGCGTCAGCATCGCGGACAACAGGACTTTCATTCCGCAGTGGTCAGCAAAAGTTGCGTGCCTTCCGGCGCGACGAGGAGCGCGTGGGGCGAAGGATCGAGCTTTCCCGGCAGGCGCCGCTCGAACTCGATGCCCGCATCCACGAGCGCGCGGATGCGGGCAGGCATGGCGGGGTCCGTGAACAAGAGCGCGGGGCGGTTGAGCGCGCTCCCGCCGACCAGCGCGACATTGAGCGAATCGCTGGTCAGGCCGACATGCGGAAAGGGCTCTTCGCTTTCTTCGGCCGGCACGAAACCGAGCCGCTCCCAGAATTGTTCAGCCGCCTTCACGTCCGCGACCGGCAGCGCGATCTCCTCGAACCAGCCGAGGCGCGAAGTCTCTCCGGGCGCGCGATCAGACGGAGAAAACGTGCGCGCCTCCAGCAGGCGGATCAACTGACCGCCTGGAGTCGCGAAGCTCGCCTCATTGAACACGTCGCTGCCGAGCCTGCGATTCAGGATCTCGATGCCGAGGCCTTCGAGTGCAGCGAGGTGCTCGTACAGGTCGGGTAATACGAACGAGAGCATTGGCGACTGCTGCAGTTCGCGCTGATGCAGGCCGATGCCCAGACGTCCGTCGGTGACGACCGCGTAGGGATAGGGCCAGGCTTCACCGGTCGTGGCCTGCAAGAATCCCAGGCGCTCGTAGAATCCCAGGGACGCCAGCACATCGGGCGCATGCACGCTGATTTCGAGGAAGCGCCCGATCATGACGCGGCTCGCAGGGCGCCGCGCGAGAGTGCGCCGGCGGCGATCTGCGCGAGGCATTCGACGTGGCTCGGGCCGTCGTTGAGCGCCGGGACATAGTCGAAGGATGCTCCGCCCGCGACAAGGAAGGTTGCGCGGCCGCGGATCGCGATTTCCTCGAGCGTCTCCAGACAGTCCACCGCGAAACCCGGGCAGCAGACGACGACGCGCCGCGTGTCCTGGGTCGCGAGTGTGCGCAACCGGTCTTCGGTGTAGGGCTCGAGCCAGCGTGCGCGTCCGACGCGCGACTGATACGCGACCGACCAGGCATCCGCGGGCAGCGCGAGCCGTGCCGCGAGCAGGCCTGCGGTCGCCTGGCATTGTTCGCGGTACGGATCGCCCGCGTCGACATAGCGCTTTGGCAGGCCATGGAAGGAGAGCAGCAGATGTGCCCCGGCCGCGAAATCGGCGATCCGGCCGGCGAGGGATTCCGCGAGCGCCGCGACGTAGCCCGCATCGGCGTGGTAATCGTCGACGTGGAGGACTTCGGGATGCCAGTCGAGGCCACCGAGCGCGGCCTCGACGCGGTCCAGGACCGGCGCGGTCGTCGTCGCCGAATACTGCGGGTACAGCGGCAGCACCAGGAGCCGCCGCACGTCGCGCGCGCGCAATTCGTCGAGCGCCATGGCGATCGACGGATTACCGTAGGTCATTCCGGTCGCGACCGGCGCCGGCGCGGACAATACGGACGCGAGCCGCCGCTCCAGCGCGCGGGCGAGCGCGAGGGTGTTGACGAAAAGTGGCGAGCCCGAGGCGGTCCAGATCTCGCGGTAGGCGCGGGCGCTTCGCCGCGGGCGGATGCGGAGGATCACGCCGTGGAGCACCGGCAGCCACAGCGCGCGAGGCAGGTCGACGACGCGCCGGTCCGACAGGAACTCGGCCAGAAAGCGCCGCACGGCTGCCGGCGTCGGCGCGTCCGGCGTGCCGAGATTGGCCACGAGCACGCCGAGGCTGCCGGGCGTGCCGTGCCGGTAATCACTCGGGTCGATGGTGCTCGGCATGTCGCGCTGCCCTTGCGGCTGCGCTGCCACGATACCGCATGGCAGGCGGACCGCGAAGCGCAAAGGAAACGCGAAAAAATGCGGCCGGGAATTCTGTTCCCGGCCGCCGCATGGAGGTTTGACCTTAGAAGCTGATGCGCACGCCGGCCAGGATGGTCGACACATCATCGCTGCTTTGGTACTCGGCGCCCACCGCGAAGGTCTTGTTGAAGTGGTAACGGCCGCCCACGGCAATGCCGGTGTCGTCGCTGCCGCTGCCGAAGTCGGTGTGGATCACGCTGCCCTCGAGCTCGACGTGATCGCCGATCCGGCCGCGCAATCCTGCGGAAACCAGGTAGCCGTCATCGCTGACGCTCAGTCCACCGAAGCTGGCTTCGGCCTGGGCCCAGCCGGCGCGGCCGACGAGATCCAGGTTGTCCGACAGCCCGTAGCGGCCGCCGAGGCCGACGGCGTACTGCTCGAAGTCGACGC
>CAYZDW010000240.1:0-6573 GCA_964477175.1 uncultured Steroidobacteraceae bacterium
GTCAGACCCTCGCGCGTCTCGATGGCGACCAACTGCGGCTCGAGGTCGCGCTCGCCGAGGCGAGGATGCGCAAACTCGAGCGTGACTACGCGCGCAATACCGAGCTTCAGACCAAGGGCCTGGTGAGCGCTCTCTCGATCGACAATCTCAAGTACGAACTCGAAGCAGCCAGGGCGACCTGGGAACTGGCGCGGCTGCAGTTTTCCTATACCGACATCCGCTCGCCGATCGGCGGCACCGTTACCCAGCGCCGCGACGTCGTCAAGGTCGGCAATACCGTCAAACCCATGGGCGAAGTCATTGAAAGTGCCGACCGCGCGCTGTTCGTCGTCGAGGACCTGGACTCGCTGATGCTGCGCATCAACGTTCCCGAGCGCGAGCTGGCCAAGCTTTCGGAAGGCCAGAATGTCGAGCTCGGCTTTGATGCGGTGCCGGGCCGCGCTTTTGCGGGCAAGATCGCGCTGATCAGCCCCTATGTCGACGCCTCGACCGCGACCTTTCCGGTGCGTATCCGCATCACGGACACCGGCGGCCTGCTGCGTCCTGGCATGTTCGCCCGCGTCGCGATCATCTACGAGCGCAAGACGGATGCGCTGCAGATTCCGCGCACCGCGCTCCTTGACGGCGACGGACCACCCAAGGTTTTCATCGTGCAGGACGGCAAGGCCGCGGAGCGCCCGGTGCAACTCGGCTTGAGCAACGGCGCCTATGTCGAGGTCGTCTCCGGACTCACTGACGGCGACCAGGTCGTGGTCGTCGGCCAGGGCGCAGTTAAACCGGGCGCTGCCGTTCGTATCGTCAATACGCCGGCGCGGCCAGCCGCGCGCACGCAACCCGCCGTCGCGGCGGGTTGACCGCGCGGAGGCCCGCGCGATGCAAATTGTAGAGTTTGCCACGCGGCGGCGCGTGACCATCCTGATGATGACCCTCGCGGTCGTCCTGTTTGGTTTCGTGTCGTTGTCTCGCCTGAAGCTCAACCTGCTTCCGGATCTCTCTTATCCGACCCTGACAGTGCGCACGGACCTGCCCGGGGCCGCGCCGCTCGAGCTTGAAACGCTCGTGACGCGTCCGATCGAGGAAGCGGTCGGCATCATCCGCAACGTGCGCCAGGTCCGATCGGTGTCGCGCGCCGGCCAGGCGGACGTGATCCTGGAGTTTGCCTGGGGCACGGACATGGACCTTTCGGGCATCGACGTGCGCGAGAAGATCGACCTGCTGCAGCTGCCGATCGAGGCCAGCCGGCCGATCCTGCTGCGCTTCGATCCCTCCACCGAGCCCGTCATGCGCCTCGCATTCGTCGACACCGACGAGTACGCGAAGACGGGCGCGAGTGACGCCGGCACCGTCGAGCGGCTCAAGTCCCTGCGCCGCTTCGCGGACGACCGACTGAAGCCCGACCTGGAGTCCGTCGACGGCTCGGCGGCGGTCAAGGTCAGCGGCGGTTACGAGGACGAGATCCAGATTTTCGTCGACCAGGGGAAGCTCGCCCAGCTCAACCTGTCGATCGAGACGATCGCGCGACGGCTGCGTGAGGAGAACGTCAATCTGTCCGGAGGCCGGCTCGAACAGGGCACGCAACGCTTCCTGGTGCGGACGCTGAACGAATTCACGTCCGTGCAGCAGATGGCCGACGCGATCATCGCCATTGTCGATGACAAACCGGTCTACCTGCGCGACGTCGCCAGCGTGACCAGCGGCTACAAGGACCGCGAGGCGATCACACGCTTGGGCGGCCGCGAGTCGGTCGAGCTCGCCGTCTACAAGGAAGGCGACGCCAACACGGTGCAGCTCGCGGCCGGGATTCGCGAACGCGTCAAGGAGCTTGGCAAGCCGCTGCTGCCGGCCGGCAGCGAACTGAGTGTGGTCTACGACCAGTCTCGATTTATCTCTTCGGCGATCGGCGAGGTCCGCGACGCCGCGATCATCGGAGGCATCCTCGCCATCCTGGTCCTGTACCTGTTCCTGCGCGATGCCCGCGCGACGATGATCACGGGCATCGCGATCCCGGTCTCGGTCATCGGCACCTTCGTGCTGATGTACGCCTTCGACCTGTCGCTCAACATCATGTCGCTGGGCGGCATCGCGCTCGCGGTCGGCATGCTGGTCGACAACGCGGTCGTGGTGCTCGAGAACATCGTTCGACACCGCGAGCGCGGGCTGCCACGCCTCGAGGCCGCGCAGCTCGGCACCCGCGAGGTCGCGACCGCAATCACCGCGGCAACGCTGACCTCGGTCGCCGTGTTCTTCCCGATGGTGTTTATCACCGGCATCGCCGGGCAGCTCTTCAAGGACCAGGCGCTGACGGTCAGCTTCGCGCTGCTGTTCTCGCTGGTCGTCGCAATGACGCTGGTGCCAATGCTGGCCGCGGGCCACGATGCACCGCCGCCGCCCGATCCGGACCGCCAGCCCGGCCGCGCCGGCCGTGGCATCGCGAAAGTGATGGTGCTGGCGCGCTGGCTGACTTCACGGATTTCAAACGGGATGGCCTGGCTGCTGTCCTGGGCAGTGCGCCCGACGCAGGCCGGCTTCGCCGCGGTCGCGCGCGTCTACGTACCCGCGCTCAGCTGGTCGCTGGTGCACCGTGGCCGCGTGATGCTGATCTCGCTAGCGGTGCTCCTGGCTACCGCCGCGCTGGTCCCGAGACTCGGTTCGGAGCTGATCCCTCAGCTGTCGCAGGGTGAATTCATCGCCGACCTGCGCCTCGCGCCCGGCACGCCGCTCGAGCAGACCGACCGCGCGATGACTGCCGCTCAGGGCTACGCGATGGAGCTGCCGGAAATCGCGCTGTCTTACGCCGTCACCGGCACCGGCAACCGCCTCGACGCCAGCCCCACGGACGCGGGCGAGAACACGGGCCGGCTGTCGGTCAGCCTGTCACCGGAGACCAGCCGCGACGACGAGAACCGCGTGATCGACTCGCTGCGCGAGAAGTTCGACTCGCTGGCCGGCGTGCAGTACCAATTCAGCCGGCCTGCGCTGTTCAGCTTCGCGTCGCCGCTCGAGGTGACGATCACGGGCTACGAGCTCGAGCGGCTGCGCTCGGTCGCCGAGCAGGTCCGGCTCGGCATGCAGGCGAGCCCGACCTTCAGCGACATCAAGTCGACGGTCGAGGCCGGCAACCCGGAAATCCAGATCATCTTCGACCAGGAGCGGGCCGCACAGCTTGGCATCACCGTGCGCGAATTCGCCGACCGCGTGGTTTCGAGCGTGCGCGGCAATGTCGCAACGCGCTACAAGCTGCGCGAGAAGAAGATCGACGTGCTGGTGCGCAGCGTGGACGCGCGTGCCTCCTCCGTCGAGGAGATCCGGTCGTTGATCGTGAACCCGGGCAGCGACCGGCCGCTGCCATTGTCGGCGGTCGCGGACGTCGTCGTCGCGACCGGACCGGCCGAGATCCGGCGCACGCGCCAGCAACGTGTAGCGATCCTGACTGCAAACCTCGCGTCGGGCGATCTTGGCTCGGCCGTCGCGGAGCTCGAGGCCATCGTCGCCGGCGCCGAAATGCCGGTCGGCACGACGGCCTCGGTCAGCGGCCAAAGCGATGACATGCGCGAGTCATTCCGGTCGCTGCAGTTCACGATGCTGCTCGCCGTATTCCTGGTCTATCTGGTCATGGCCTCGCAGTTCGAGTCGCTGCTGCATCCGTTCGTGATCCTGCTGACGATCCCGTTGGCGCTGGTCGGCTCGGTCTGGGCGATGTTCCTGACCGGGACGACCGTCAATGTGGTCGCCTACATCGGTCTGATCATGCTGGCGGGCATCGTCGTCAACCAGTCGATCGTGCTGATCGATGCCGTCAACCAGGCGCGGGAGCGCGGGCTCGCCAAGCACGAAGCGATCGTCGAGGCCGCCCGCATGCGCCTGCGCCCGATCGTGATCACCAAGCTGACGACGATCCTCGGCCTGCTGCCGATGGCCCTCGGGCTCGGCGAGGGCGCGGAAATCCGCCAGCCCATGGCGATTACCGTGATCGGCGGCGTGGCGGTCGCGAGCTTTTTCACGCTGCTCGTGATCCCGGTCGTTTATTCCCTGCTCGACCGCAAGCGATTCCCGGCAACGAGCGCAGGCGCGATGCCGCGCGTTGCGACGGCGTCCGGCGGAGGCTGAGTCATGCTGCACACCCGATTTGCGCTGCGCCGGCCGGTCACCACGCTGATGACCTTTGTCGCGGTGTCGCTGATCGGCCTCATCTCGACCTGGATGCTGCCGCTCGAACTGTTCCCTGACATCCGATTCCCGGGCCTGCTGGTCAACATCCCTTACGAAGGCTCGACGCCCGAGGAAGTCGAGCAGCTGATCACGCGCCCCGCCGAGGAAGCGATCGCGACATTATCCGGCATCAAGGAAATGCGCTCGACATCGTCGGAGAGCGGCGCCGAACTGGTCGTGCTCTTCGAGTGGGGCCGCGACCCCGCCGCGATTGCCTTCGAGGTGCGCACCAAGCTCGAATCGATACGTCACGAGTTTCCGCCCAGCGCCAACCGGATCCTGACCCGGATGTTCGCCGCGGGGGATGACCGCGTCGTCGTCGTGCGCATATCGAGCCAGGAGGACCTGTCGCGGCAGTACGACATGCTCGACCGCTACCTCAAGAAACCGATCGAGCGGCTGGATGGCATCGCTCGCGTCTCGCTGGAGGGCGTCGAACCGCTGGAACTGCGGATCCTGATCGACCCGGTACGGCTCGCGGCCCATGGCGTCGACGTGGCGCGTCTGCGTGACGCGCTCGAAGGCGCAAATTTCTCGGTCAGCGCCGGCGAGGTCACCGGCGGCCAACAGCGCTTCCTGGTGCGGCCGATCGGCGAGTTCCGGTCGCTCGACGACGTGCGTGACTTCATCGTCACCGGCAACGTGCGGCTGCGCGACATCGCCGACGTACGCATGGTGAGCCCGGCGCTGTCCATGGGTCGCCACCTGAATGGCCGGCCGGGTGTCGGGCTCGACGTCTTCAAGACCACCGGCGCCAACATCGTCGAAGTTGCCGACCGCGTGATGGAAGTCGTCGAGGAGGCCCGCAAGCTGCCGCAGCTGCAGGGCGTCGACGTCATCGTGCTCGCGAACCAGTCCGAGAACATCAACAGCTCGCTCAGCGAGTTGCGCAACTCAGGCCTGATCGGCGCCGCGCTCGCGCTGATCGTGCTGTTCGCCTTCCTGCGCGACTGGCGGACCACGTTGATCGTCAGCCTGGCGGTGCCGTTCTCGCTGCTGATTACGCTGGGCGCGATGTACTTCCTCGGCTTTTCGCTGAACATTCTGACGATGATGGGCATGATGCTCGCGATCGGGCTGCTCGTTGACAACGCGGTCGTCGTGACCGAGAGCATCTTCCGTCACCGCCAGGTCATCGGGTCGGATCCGATACAGGCGACGTTTGCCGGCGTCGACGAGGTCGGGCTCGCGGTGCTCGCCGGCACGCTGTCGACGGTCATCGTGTTCCTGCCGATCGTGTTCGGCGAGGAAAGCCAGATGTCGGTCTTCATGGTCCATGTCGCGGTGCCAATCATCATCGCGATGGTCGCATCGCTGTTTGTCGCGCAGACCATCATCCCGACCCTGACCGCACGCTTCCCGGCGCCGCCGCCGATCCAGGCCGGCTCGCGCTTCGCGCGCTTCCAGGACTGGTACCTGCGGCGGCTGGACTGGCTGTTCCGGCACAAGTGGAAGGGCGCGCTGTTTGTCGTGCTGACCGTGCTGTCACCGATTCCGTTGTTCTGGACCGGCATGCTGAAGGTCGACATGTTCCCGCAGGATGCGTCCGACCAGCTGCAGTTGCCGTACCACATCGAGGGCACCTACCCGCTGGCGCGCGTCGAGGAAGCGGTCACACGCGTCGAGGCCCATCTCGAGGAAAACCGGGATCGCTTCGGCATCGAGCTCGTCTACAGCTATTTCAGGGTTGACGAAGCCTGGAGCGTGATCAAGCTGAAGCCGCGCGAGGAACTCCCGATGGAGCCGCGCGAGCTCATGAAGGAAATCGAGAAAAACCTGCCGGAGATCATCATCGGCAAGCCAAGCTTCCGCTTCGACGAGGACCAGGGCGGGACCGGCGGATTCAGCATGCGCCTGAACGGTGAATCGACGGAGCAGCTCGTCGAGCTGTCGCGCGACGTGGTCCGGCGGCTGCGCGAAGTACCCGGCTTCGACTCGGTGCGCACCACGGCCAAGGCCGGCGAGCACGAGGTCCAGATCATCGTCGACCGCGACCGCGCCGCGCGGCTGGGGCTGACGCCCGCGGGCGTCGCCCAGACAGTGGCCGTCGCGATGCGCGGTGACAAGCTCACGGAGTTTCGCGCCGACGACCGCGAGATCCAGATGCGCCTCGCCTTCCGTGCGGATGACCGCCAGACCATCGAGGATCTTGCGGCCATGCCGTTGTACCTGCCCGACGGCTCGCGCAGCACGCTGGGCGCCGTCGCGAGCTTCCGGATCGACCAGACGGCGCGCTCCATCGAACGGGTCGACCGGCTGACCTCGGTTGTCATCGAGGGCATCGTGTCGCGCGACTCGACTCTCGACGAGGTCAAGGAAGGCGTCGATGCGGCCATGAAACAGTTCCCGCTGCCGCCCGGTGTT
>CAYZDW010000241.1:0-4593 GCA_964477175.1 uncultured Steroidobacteraceae bacterium
TCGACCGCGAGATCGGTCCTGACGAGAATCGCGCGGTCGGCGCCCATCGCGAGCGCGGTGCGCAGCTGTTGCTGCGTGTCGTCCGGACCGATGCTGATCGCGACGACTTCGTCGGCCTCGCCGCGCTCCTTGATGCGCAGCGCCTCTTCGAGGGCGATCTCGTCAAACGGGTTGATGCTCATCTTGACGCCGTCCGTGATCACGCCGCTGCCGTCCGGCCGGACCCGGACGCGGACGTTGTAGTCGATCACCCGCTTGATGCCGACCAGGATTTTCCGCATACCCGGCTCTCCCTGAATATGATCAATTAGTTATAGTACATTATTCGAGTGCACTCTCATTGCAGCTGCGGAAGGGACTTGCAGCCTTGCACGCGGAGGGCTAGTTTCTCGCAACAGCGCAGGGCATGCATGCGCACCGAGGAAACCGCCCCACCCATAACGAGAACCAAGATGTGGGGTAAGAGGGGAGCATCCGCATGACGCACGACGCGCGCGGATGCATAACAAGAGCGGCTTCGCTGAAGCCGCTTCTTTTTTTGTGCCGCGCCTTGCCACCGTCATGACAATGCTCGCTTACGTCGCAAGGCGGCTCCTGGGCGCGATCCCGACATTGGCCGTGATCGTCACGCTTTCTTTCGTGATGACGCGCCTCGCGCCGGGTGGCCCATTCGACGAAGAGCAGGCACTGCCGCCGGAGATCCGCGCGAATCTCGAAGCGGCCTATGGCCTCGATCAGCCGATGGCCGTGCAGTTCGGACGCTACGTTGCCGGGCTGCTGCGCGGCGACTTCGGGCCGTCCTACAAATTCCGCGACTTCACGGTCACCGAGCTGATCGCGAGCGGCCTGCCGGTCAGCCTGACGATCGGCGCCGCCGCGATCCTGCTCGCGCTAATCCTCGGCATCCCGGCGGGCGTCTGGTCGGCGCTTTCGCAGGACCGGCTGGCGGATCGTGTCGTGATGTCGCTGGCGGTCGCCGGAATCTCCGTGCCGGTGTTCGTGATTGCACCGTTCCTGGCGCTCGTGTTCGGGATCTACCTGGGCTGGCTGCCCGTGGCGGGCTGGACGCCGGGAAGGCTCGGCGACATCGTTTTGCCCGTCGTGACGCTGGCGCTGCCGGTGGTCGCATATCTCGCGCGGTTGACGCGCGGCAGCCTGCTCGAAGTGTTGCGTGCGCCCTGGATCCGCGCCGCGCGCGCCCGCGGCCTGCCGGCGCACCGGATCCTGCTGCTGCATGCGCTGCCGGGCGCGCTCTTGCCTGTGGTCAGTTATCTCGGTCCGGCCGTTGCGGCCGTGCTGACCGGCTCGCTCGTGGTCGAGACCATCTTTGGGCTGCCCGGCATGGGCCGCCACCTCGTACAGGGCGCACTCAATCGCGATTACACACTGGTCATGGGCATGGTCATCGTCTACGCAACGCTGATGATCGCGCTGAACCTCGTTGCCGACCTCGTCTACGCCTGGCTGGATCCGCGCATCCGGCGGGAGCGGCGTCTGTGAGCGGCCGCGGCGGCCTGTGGCGCGACGCGATGCGCCGCCTTGCGGGCAATCGCGTGGCGCTCGTGTGCCTCTCGATCCTGGTGCTGATGAGCGTCGCTGCGGTGGTCGGCCCGTTGCTGCTCGACTATCGCCAGGACGAAATCGATTGGGCGCACATGGCGGTACCGCCGCTCGCCGTGGAGCGGCATTGGCTCGGCACCGACCGGCTGGGCCGCGACCTGCTGGTGCGCACGCTGTTCGGCCTGCGGGTCTCGCTGACGATCGCGCTGCTCGCGACGCTCGTGAGCCTCGGGATCGGAGTCAGTTGGGGCGCGGTGGCCGGTTACCTGCGCGGACGCGCGGATGCGCTGATGATGCGTGTCGTCGACATCCTCTACGCGTTGCCGCAGGTTTTCTTCGTCATCATCCTGACGGTCGTGTTCGGGCGCAGTCCGGCGACGCTGCTGGTCGCGATCGGCGCATTCGGCTGGCTGACAATGGCGCGCATCGTGCGCGGCCAGGCGCTGGCGCTGCGCGAGTGCGAGTTCGTCGATGCCGCGATCGTCGGCGGCGCGGGCACCGCGCGCATCGTCACGCGGCACATCGTTCCGAACCTGCTGGGACCCGTGATCGTCTACGCGACGCTGACCGTGCCGCAGGTGATCCTGGTCGAGAGTTTCCTGAGCTTCCTGGGCATCGGCATCCAGGAGCCGCTCGCGAGCCTCGGCAACCTGATCGCCGACGGGGCGGCGGAAATGGAAACCGCGCCCTGGATGCTCGCCGTGCCGGCCGGCTGCCTCGTGCTGCTCGTGTTCTGTTTCAACTTCCTGGGCGACGGCCTGCGCGACGCCCTCGACCCACGGGATCACTGATGGCGCTGCTCGAGATCACCAGCCTGACCGTCGACTTCGACGGACCGCGCAGGATACGCGCGGTCGATCACGTCGAGCTGACGGTCGAGCGACAGAGCTGTGTCGCGATCGTGGGTGAATCAGGATCCGGCAAGAGCCAGCTGCTGCTGGCCTGCACGGGACTGCTCGCCGCCAATGGCCGCGCGAGCGGCTCGGTGCGCTTCGACGGCATCGAGTTGCTGGGGGCAGGCGATCCGGCGGCGCAGATCCGCGGCCGTGGCATCGGCTTCGTTTTCCAGGATGCCGCGGGCAGCCTGACGCCGCATCGGCGAGTCGGCGATCAGCTCGCGGAAGCGGGTGCCGTCGCAACCGGCGGCACGCGCCGGGCGGCGCTCGCCGAGGCGGAACGCATGCTCGAGCGCGTGCGGCTGCCCGACGCGCGCCGGCAACTCGCGCGATACCCGCACGAATTGTCGGGGGGCATGCGCCAGCGCGTCGCTATTGCAGCCGCACTGATGCCGCGGCCACGCCTGCTGTTCGCGGATGAGCCGACCACCGCACTCGACGTGACCGTGCAGGCCGAGATCATGTTGCTGCTCGACGATCTGTGCCGCGAACTCGGCATGGCGATGCTGCTCGTGACCCACGACCTGGGCGTGGTCGCAGGACTCGCGGATCACATCGCGGTCATGTATGCCGGGCGCATCGTTGAATCATCTGACGCCGCGCGATTCCTTTCCGGGCCCGGTCACCCCTACAGCGCGGGCCTGCTGGCCGCCGTGCCGAGCCTCGACGACCCGCCTGGCGTGGAATTTCGCACCATCACCGGCACGCCGCCGCGTCCGGGTACGGTCCTGCCCGGCTGTCGCTTCGAGCCGCGCTGCGCGCGCGCGCAGGAGCGCTGCCGGCACGAGGACCCGCCGCTGGTCGCGCAGGAAGCGATCCGGCTGGCCTGTCATTACCCATTGAACCAGGCAGAACGATGAGCGGGCTCCTGGAACTGCGCGGCGTGACGGTGCGATACGCATTGACGGGCGGGTCACGACAACGCGAGCTGACCGCGGTCGACGACGTCAGCTTCACGCTCGAGGCCGGCGAGATGCTGGGCCTGGTCGGTGAGTCGGGCTGCGGGAAGACCACCCTCGGACGAGCCATCCTGAGGCTCGTGCCGCTGGCCGCGGGCGAGGTGCATTGGCAGGGCAGCCGCATCGACCAGCTCAGCCGGCAAGAATTCCGCGGCCTGCGGCGCGAGTTGCAGCTCGTGTTCCAGGATCCGCGTGCCTGCCTCGATCCGCGCATGACCATCGCCGAGAGCGTCGCCGAGCCGCTGCGCTCGTTCGAGCCGGGACTTTCCAGGTCGCAGCGGGCCGAATGCGCCACTGCGCTGCTTGGCGAGGTCGGGCTGGCGCCCGAGCTTTCCGACCGGTATCCGCACCAGACGAGCGGCGGCCAATTGCAGCGCGCTGTCATCGCCCGTGCGCTGATTGTGGACCCGCGGCTCATCGTCTGCGACGAACCGGTCAGCGCGCTCGACGTTTCGGTGCAGGGCCAGATCGTCAATCTGCTGGCGCGCATCCGACGCGAGCGCGGTCTCGCGAGCCTGTTCATCAGCCACAACCTGGCCGTGGTCGCGGGCTTGTGCGAGCGCGTGATGGTCATGTACCTCGGGCGCATCGTCGAGATCGCGCCGCGTGCACTGCTCGTGCCGGCGCCGCTGCATCCCTACACGCGGATGCTGCTCGACGCGGTGCCGCGCATTGCTCCCGCCGCGCGCCGGCGAGCGGCTGCGGGCGCGCCTGCGGATTTCGGCCGCCGTGATGTGGCAGGCTGCGCATTCGCCGCGCGCTGCCCGCATGCCATCGCGCGCTGCCGCGTCGAGAGGCCGCTTCTGCAGCCCCTGGCCAGAGGACATCTCGTCGCCTGCCACCGCGCCGCGGAATGGCCCGCGGGTCTGCCGCCGCTCCAGGGTCATCCGTTGAGCCAGGCCCTGGGGTAGGCTCATCGGCCTGATAGCCCATCTCGAATCCGGCGGCTGGCTGCTGACGCAGAACCTGCGGCAGGCGCGCATCCTGCGCCGCTTGCACGACCGCGCGCAGATCGCGGCCGGCCGCGAGGTGTGGCCCACGGCTCAGCTGCTGCCGCTCGATGCCTGGCTCGAAATGCAATGGCAGGAAGCCGCGGCCGTGCGTCCGGAGCTGCCCGAGCTGCTGAGACCGGTAGCGGTCGATTGGCTTTGGCGACAGCAGGCAGTGCGCGATGCGCC
>CAYZDW010000242.1:0-3047 GCA_964477175.1 uncultured Steroidobacteraceae bacterium
GATCGCGCTGCGCCAGGCGTATCCGGCGCTCTTGCCACGGTCGATCAATACGGCCGCTGCAGCCGAGAAGGCCGGGTCATCGAGGAACTCGAGATGCGCCGCGATGATCTCTGCACGCGGCCCGGTCGCATTGGCCGCCTGTGTCATGAGCGACGCGCGCACTGCGGCGCGTCCGCGAGCAAGCTCCGCGGTCTCGCGCGCCACGCCGGCACCGGTCGCGGCGACCGCACGCTCGCGCCGCGTGATCGTTGCGGCCACGCCTAGTGCCATCCCGCGGGCAGCCAAAACGCCGGGCAATTTCGCGCCCGCCGGAGGCCGGACCGGGGCGGTGGCTTGCAGCGCGGCGACCCGCTCGGGCGCAGCGGACGCGGCGTGCGTGCCCGCGTCAGCGCGGCCGATGAGCGCCTCGAGCGCATCGAGGACCGCGCGGGCGTCGGCGCCCGTGGCCTCGAGCGCGATTTCGTCGTCCCTGTGCACGCCAAGCGACATCAATGAAACCGCGCTCTTTGCACTGGCGCGCCGGCCATGCGCCAGCACGAGCACGTCAGCGTCGAATTCCCGGACATTATGCGTGATCAGCGCCGCGGGACGCGCGTGGATACCGTGCAAAAGCGCGACCCGGAGCCGCCGGGTGACGCCGGCTCCGTCCGGCCACCGCTCCGCGGCCACTGCAGCGGAAATCGAGCGCAACTCCATCAGGAACTCGCCCAGCCCGACTGCGTGCCCGAGTTGCCGGCGGACGATTTCGAACCCGGCGCCGTTCGTGACGACCAGCGGCGTGATGAGGCTCGCGGCGCGGCGCGCGACTGCGTCCAGATCGAATCGGAGCAGCAGGTCGCCGGCGCGGACGCGGTTGCCCGCCGCCGCGTGTGCCTCGAATCCCTGGCCCTTCAGGCCAACGGTGTCGATGCCGACATGGAGCAGCAGCTCGGCGCCGTTGTCGGCGCGCAGGGTCAGCGCATGCTTCGTCGGCGCGACCGAGAGCAGTTCGCCGTCGCATGGCGCGTGCAGTGCACCGCCGGTAGGATCGATCGCCACGCCGTCGCCGAGCATTCCGCCTGCGAAGACCGGGTCGGGTACCTCGGCCAGCGGCAGGGTCCATCCGGGCAAAGGAGCGATCAGCAGCAACTGCGACATCTGCGGCGTCACTCCAGGAGCTCGATCGAGTCGATCGCCCACATCGGATCGATATCGAGACCAGTGAACGCGAGACAGAGATCGTGACGCCCGGCGCGTGGCGCAATCGCGGCGGCGGGCAGCCGCGTGACGCCGGTGTTGCCGACGGCCGGTCCCAGCGGCAATACCGCGATTCGCTCACCTTCGCAACCGTCGACGCGGATTTCAAGCTCGCCGTCCGGGCCCCGCGGCGGCCGCAGGTGGATCGCGTCGCGGTCTTTCCCGATCTGGAAGTTGAACGGGAACTGGCCGACGGTCGCTGCAATCGACGTAATGCGCGTCAGGTCCGCGCCCTCAAAGATCCAGCATGGTTGCATGATGTCGACCAGGAAGACCGCACGCTCGCCGAGAACGGGTGCGTCGTCCTCTAGATTCAGCACGAGCTTCTCGCTGCAGATCTTCAATTCCTGGCTCCGGCGCACGTGCGCCTGTGCTGCCGGCGGTGCGCGGTACTCCGTGTCGGCGTAGCTGAACCCAAGCGCACGGTACCAGCCGAAGGCGGATTCGAGTCGGCTGCGAAAGCCTGCAAAATCCAGCCGTTCGGGTGGCGACCAGCCGATTTCCGCGATCGCCGCAGCTCGCGGCACGGCCATCCACTGCACGCGCTCCTCGGTACGCATGTGCTCGGTCCACAGGTTCGCCTGCACGCCCAATATGTGGTGACGCCGCTCGGCCGCGAGGTTGTCCGGCACGGGGTCGAAGCGATACACGTCCTCGAGGCTGATCACACGTCCACGACCGGGCGGCTCAGTGGCGCCCGCGCCCTGGCGATTGTCGAGATACAACGTGGGCCAGGGGCTCAGCACCGCATCGTGCCCGAGCGCCGCGGCCGCCAGCGCGCCGTCGATGCCGCGCCAGGACATGACGGTGGCTTCCGGTGCCAGGCCTCCTTCGAGGATCTCGTCCCAGCCGACCAGCCGCCGGCCCTGCGCCGAAAGAAACCGGCCCACGCGCTGGATGAAATAGCTCTGCAGCGCGTGCTCGTCGTCGATACCGCGCTCGCGCATCAGCTGTTGAACCCGCGGCGACGATTGCCACTGTTCCTTGACGGCCTCGTCGCCGCCCACGTGGATGTACTCGCCCGGGAAGAGCTCCAGGACCTCGCGCAGCACGTCCTCGATGAACTCGAAGGTCGCGTCCTCGACGTTGAAAAGGTTGGGATAGATGCCCCAATCTGCCGGCACGGCGGTCGGCGCGCGACCATCGACGCCCAACCGCTGATAGGCGACGAGTGCGGCCGTCGCATGCCCGGGCATTTCGATCTCCGGGACGATCGTGACGTTGCGCTCGACCGCGTAGCGCACGATGCGACGCACGGTGTCCTGCGAGTAGTAGCCACCGTAGAGTCGCGGCTTGCCGGTGGCCGGGTCGATATCTGCTGCCGGTCCGGCGCCCGCCGGCACCCGCCAGGCACCGACCTGCGTGAGGCGCGGGTATTTCCGGATCTCGAGGCGCCAGCCCTGATCGTCGGTCAGGTGCCAGTGCAGGACATTCAGCTTGTGCAGCGCCATCCAGTCGATGAAGCGCTCGATGAACTCTGGCGACTGGTAGTGCCGTGCCGAGTCGAGCATCACGCCGCGCCAGCGAAAGCGCGGCGCGTCAACGATGCGCATCGCCGGCAGCGACACGCCGGTCGCCGGGCCGGCGTCCTCGCTCAGCAACTGCCAGAGCGTGACGGCTCCATAGAAGAGACCGCGACGGTCCGTCGCGGAAATCGTGATGCCTTGGGGCAGGACGGTGAGGGCATAGCCCTCGACAGAACTCGATGCCGAGGAGTGGTCGATGACAAATGCAATTCGATTCGGCGCATGGCCTTCAGGTCGCTCCAGAACCACCGGCAGCGCCAGGCCACGCGTGCGGTGAACCAGGTC
>CAYZDW010000243.1:0-10816 GCA_964477175.1 uncultured Steroidobacteraceae bacterium
AAGGGGCGCGATGATCGGCGTGACCGGATACACAATTGCATTCTCCTGCGTAGGAATGCACGACGCGCCGCAGGTCGGCGGCAAGAACGCCTCGCTCGGCGAGATAATCTGCAATCTCGGGCAGGCCGGCGTCCGGGTCCCGCACGGCTTTGCAACGACCGCGCAGGATTATCGCGATTTCCTCGCGCAGGACGGCCTCGGTGCGCGCATCGGATCCCTGCTCACGGGGCTCGACGTCGACGACGTCGGGCGGCTTGCGGAAACGGGCGCGAGCATCCGCGGCTGGATGCTCGAGACTCCATTCCAGCCGCGCCTGCAACAGGAGGTGCTGGCGGCCTGCGCCACGCTGACCGGCGCCGGTGACAACGCAGTCGCGGTACGTTCGTCGGCCACGGCCGAGGATCTGCCGGGCGCGTCGTTCGCGGGCCAGCAGGAGACCATCCTCAACGTACGCGGCCCGCAGGCCGTGCTCGACGCGATCCATCAGGTCTATGCGTCGCTCTACAACGACCGCGCGATCGCTTATCGCGTGCACCAGGGCTTCGACCACGGGCTGGTCGCGATCTCGGTCGGCGTGCAGCACATGGTCCGCAGCGACTTGAGCGCGAGCGGCGTAATGTTCACGCTCGACACCGAGTCCGGCTTCCGCGACGTCGTTTTCATCACCGCGTCCTGGGGCCTCGGCGAAATGGTCGTGCAGGGCGCGGTCAATCCCGACGAGTTCTATGTCTACAAGCCCGCATTGCGCGCCGGCAAGCGCGCGATCATCCGCCGCAATCTCGGCTCCAAGGCGTCGAAGATGATCTACGCGCGGAACCCGGCGCCGGGGCGCTGGGTCGAGACGGTGGATGTCGCGCCCGCCGATCGCGCACGCTTCTGCCTCGACGACGCCGACGTGTTGGAACTGGCCCGGCAGGCGCTGGTCATCGAACAGCATTACGGCTGTCCGATGGACATCGAGTGGGGCAAGGACGGCGAGAGCGGCCAAATCTTCGTATTGCAGGCCCGGCCCGAAACGGTCCAGAGCCGCGCCGGACGCTCGATCCAGCGTTACACGCTGAAATCCCGCTCGCGGGCAATTGCGCGCGGCCGTGCGATCGGCCAGCGCATAGGCGCCGGCCCCGCGCGTCTCATCGCGAGCGTGCGCGAGATATCGCGCGTGCAGCCCGGTGACGTGCTCGTTTCGGACATGACCGACCCCGACTGGGAGCCGGTCATGAAGCGCGCCGCGGCCATCGTGACGAATCGCGGCGGCCGGACCTGCCACGCCGCCATCATCGCGCGCGAACTGGGGATTCCGGCGGTGGTCGGCTGCGGCGACGCGACGACCGCGATCACCGACGGCCAGCCCGTGACGGTTTCCTGCGCCGAGGGTGACACCGGCGTCGTCTACGAGGGGCGGCTCGATTTCGAGCAGCAGCAGATCGAGCTCGATGCGCTGCCACCGCCACCGGTCCAGATCATGATGAATGTCGGCAATCCGGACCGGGCCTTCGACTTCGCATCGATCCCGAATCACGGCGTCGGCCTCGCACGGCTCGAGTTCATCATCAACCGCATGATCGGCGTGCATCCGCGCGCGCTGCTCGACTTCGAAACGCTTGAGCCCGGCTTGCAGGAGCAGATTCGCTGGCAGATGGCCGGGTACGACGGCCCGGTCGAGTTTTTCGTCGAGAAACTCGCCGAGGGCATTGCGAGCATTGCGGCCGCCTTCGCCCCGCAGCCGGTCATCGTGCGGCTGTCCGATTTCAAGTCGAACGAATACGCCAACCTGCTGGGTGGGCGGGCTTACGAGCCGCACGAGGAAAATCCGATGCTCGGCTTCCGCGGCGCGTCGCGCTACACGGACGCTGCGTTCAGGCCCTGCTTCGAACTCGAGTGCAGCGCGCTCCGCCGCGTGCGCGAGGACATGGGCTTGTCCAACGTGCAGGTCATGGTCCCGTTCGTGCGCACGGTGGACGAAGGCCGGCGCGTCGTCGAGCTGCTGGCCGGCAACGGCCTGCGGCGCGGCGAGAACGGGCTCAAGGTGATCATGATGTGCGAACTGCCCACCAATGCCCTGCTCGCCCCGCAATACCTCGAACACTTCGACGGCATGTCGATCGGCTCGAATGACATGACGCAGCTCACGCTCGGGCTCGACCGGGACTCGGCGATCGTCGCGGGCCTGTTCGACGAGCGCGATGCGGCGGTCAAGGCGCTGCTCGCGATGGCGATCCGCGCCTGCCACGAGGCCGGCAAGTACATCGGCATCTGCGGCCAGGGCCCATCGGATCATCCGGACCTGGCACGCTGGCTGGTCGATCAGGGCATCGACAGCCTGTCGCTGAATCCGGACACGGTGGTCGAGACCTGGCTGTTCCTGGCGAGCGGCACCAGGAATTGAGACGCGATCAGCTGTCCTCGTAGCGCGTGAGTTCTGCGCGCGCATCTTCCCAGTGTCGGCCGTCGAACGGCCGCAAGCGCATCGATGCGATGCCGGCCGGCTCCAGGCAACGGGCGTTGACGCTGTAGCCGTCGGGATGGGAACGCGGCACGTAAAATGACTTCACGCCGCAGCGGCGGCAAAACAGGTGGCGCGCCGTCCGGGTGCCAAAGCGATACTCGCTCAACGCCTCCGCACCGGCCAGCAGCCGGAAATCGGCGGCCGGCACGATCAGGTGCAGGTAGGCGCTCGCCGAACACATCGAGCAATTGCATTCGAGCAGTTCAAGGTCTGCAGGCGCGCGGACCTCGAATCGCACGCTGCCGCAGTGACAACCGCCGCAGTGCCACCGCGCCGGTCTGTCGCTCATCCGGGGCCCTCGCGTGGCGCGTTCCACGGCGCGGCCAGTAGCAGCCGGCGGTAATGCCGGAGTTCCCCGATCGATTCGTGGATGTCCGCGAGAGCGACGTGCGCCGATTTCTTCTCGACGCCAGCCAGCACTTCCGGCGCCCAGCGCCGCGCGAGTTCCTTGATCGTGCTCACGTCGACGTTGCGGTAATGGAAGAAGCGCTCAAGCGACGGCATCCAGCGCGCGAGGAAGCGGCGGTCCTGGCAGATGCCGTTGCCGCACATCGGCGAGCGGCCCGCGTCCACGTGCTGCACCAGGAACTCAATTGTCGCGCGCTCGGCCGCCGCCTCATCCAGAGCGCTCGCGCGCACTCGCGCGACGAGCCCTGATGCGCCGTGCGTGCGGGTGTTCCATTCGTCCATCGCCGCCAGCGCCGCCTCGGCCTGGCGCACCGCGAGCACCGGACCCTCGGCAACCACTTCGAGGTCGGCATTGGTGACGACCGTCGCGATCTCGATGATATGGTCTGTCTCCGGCACCAGTCCGGTCATCTCGAGGTCGATCCAGATCAGGCCGTCGGCGCGGGTCATGTTGCCGCTGATCTTAGCAGAGGCTAGAGTCCGTCTCTGCCGCACGCCATGCATCCATTCACGGTCCTGTTTGCCGCCCTTGTCGTCGCGGGTCTTGCACTGCGGCTCTGGCTACTCGCCCGCCAGATTCGAACGGTCGGTGAAAATCGCGAGCGGGTTCCTGCACCATTCGCGGACGCGATCTCCGCGGAGCAGCATGCGAAAGCCGCCGACTACACGATCGCCCTCGCGAGGTTCTCCACGCTGCATGCCGTGTTCGACGCCGGGCTCTTGCTGGTGCTAACGATCGGCGGCGGCATCGCTGCGATCGACGCCGCGGTTGCGGGCACCGGCTTGTCCGGCCTCGTGCAGGGAATCGCGGTCATCGGCGCCGTGGCGTTCCTGCTCGCCATCCTGGGCCTGCCATTCGGCATCTGGCGGATCTTCCGGATCGAGGCCCGCTTCGGCTTCAACCGTCTGACGCCGGGCCTGTATGCCGCGGACCATTTGAAGGGACTCGCGATCTCGGTGGTATTGCTCGGGCCGCTGGTCGCATTGCTCCTGTGGCTGGTCGGGAGTGCCGGTGCGGACTGGTGGTTGTGGGCCTGGTCGGCCTGGGCCGCCTTCTCGCTCCTGATGAGCTGGGCCTGGCCGCGGTTGATCGCGCCGCTGTTCAACCGTTTCCGCGAACTGCCGGACGGCGCGCTGCGCGCCGGCGTCATCGAGCTCGCGCGTCGCTGCGGCTTCGAGCCGCGCGGCGTCTTCGTCATGGACGGTTCGCGGCGCAGCACGCATGGCAATGCCTATTTCACGGGCCTCGGCAGGGCCAAGCGCATCGTGTTCTTCGACACGTTGCTCGAGACGCTGGCGCCCGGCGAGGTTCAGGCCGTGCTTGCACATGAACTCGGCCACTTCCGACTGCACCACGTCGGATGGCGTATTGCCTGGGCACTCGCAGCTTCTTTCGCCGGGTTTGCGATGCTGGCCTGGCTCGCCGGGCGGCCGTGGTTTCAGCCCGCGCTCGGCGTCTTGGATGGCGGCCCCCACACGCTCCTGCTGCTGTTTGTGCTGGCGGCCCCGGTGTTCCTGTTGCCGCTCGGGCCGTTGGCAGCCTGGCTGTCCCGGCGTCACGAATTTGCGGCCGACGCCTTCGCGGTGCGGCACGCCGACGCTACCGCGCTTGCGGGCGCGCTCGTGAAACTCTATCGCGACAATGCGACGACGCTGACGCCGGATCCGCTATACACCGCGTTCCATGCGTCGCATCCGCCGGCACTCGAGCGGATCGGCCGGCTCGCAGCGCGTGCATCCGGGTGAAGGCGGAGCCGAAGAATGAGGTCAGGCACGAGGGCAACGTCGTGTCAAGCCACGGCCGCGACGCGGTCATCGAGGATACCGCACGCCGCCGCATCCGCTGCAGGCTTCACGGACGCCGGCTCTCCGTCGTCTGTGGCGATCGCGTACGCTGGATCGAAGCGCATTCCGAAGGCGCCGAAGGACTGATCACGGAAGTCTTGCCGCGCGCGACCGAACTCGCGCGGCTCAACCTGCGCGACAAGGCCGAGGTGATCGCCGCGAACCTGACCCAGCTCGTCGCCGTCATCGCGCCACTGCCCGCGCCGGATCTCGGGCTCTGCGACCGCTACCTCGCGGCCGCGGAATGGGCCGGACTCAGGGCCTGCGTCGTCGCCAACAAGAGCGATCTTCCGGAGGCGCGGGCGCTGATTGCCGGCGCGCTCGATCTTTATGCTGCGCTCGGATATCCGGTGGCATGGGCGAGCAAGCGTGCGCCAGGCGGCGCGCGCGAGCTCGCGCTGCGGCTCTTTGGCGAGGTCAGCGTTCTGGTCGGGCAGTCGGGCGTTGGCAAGAGCTCGTTGATCAATCTGCTGGTGCCCGGCGTCGAGGCCACCGTGCAGGAGATTTCGCGCGCGGCCGAGACAGGCCGCCATACGACGTCGGCCGCCACGCTTTATCACCTGCCATCGGGTGGCGATCTGATCGACTCGCCCGGAGTGCGCGACTTCGCGCCGCCGTTGCCGGCGCCTCGCGAAGTCGCGAACGGATTCCGGGAGATCGCCGAGGCCGCCGCAAACTGCCGGTTCAGGGATTGCATGCACCGTCGCGAGCCCGGTTGCGCCATTGCCGCGGCGGCGCAAGCGGGAAAGATTTCAGCGCGGCGGATCGCAAGCTACCGCCAACTGTGCGACCAGTCCGAAGATCTGTCCCGGCGGGATCCGCAACTCAGGCGATGAGCTGGCGCCCGGCCAATGCGTGCGCGAGCGTGCCGCCGTCGATGTATTCGAGTTCGCCGCCGACCGGGACTCCGTGCGCGATCCGTGACGCGCGAATCCCGCGACGCAGCACCAGTTCGCCGATGAAATGCGCGGTCGCCTCGCCCTCGACTGTCGGATTGGTCGCGAGTATCACCTCGCGCACCTCGCCCTCGTCCAGCAGCGCTTCGAGCTGCTTGAGCCCGAGCTGCTCGGGCCCGACCCCGTCCAGCGGCGACAGGTGGCCCATCAGCACGAAGTAGCGGCCGCGGTGGCCGCCCGACTGCTCGACCGCAACGACGTCGGCCGGCGACTCGACGACGCACAGTGACGCAGGGTCCCGGCGTGGCGCCGAGCAGATCTCGCACAGCTCGCTGTCCGTCAGCATCCGGCAGCGCCCGCAATGCACGACCCTGGCCGTCGCCTCTTCGAGCGCCCTAGCCAGTGCGCGACCGCCGTCACGGTTGCGTTCCAGCAGGTGGAAGGCCATGCGCTGGGCGGACTTGGGGCCGACGCCCGGCAGCACACGCAGCGCCTCGATCAGTCGGGCCAGTCCCGGGGAGTACTTCACGGCTGGGGCGCGATCAGAGCGGCAATTTCATGCCGGGTGGAAGCTGCATGCCGCCCATCGCGTCCGCCATGCGCTGCTGGACGGCTTCCGCGACGCGTCGCGTCGCGTCGTTGCAGGCCGCGGCAACCAGGTCTTCGAGCATTTCGCGATCGTCGCCGACCGCCGTCGGGTCGATCTGCACGCGGCGCACCTCGTGGCGCCCATTCATGACGACCTTGACCATGCCGCCGCCCGCCTCGCCGGTCACCTCGAGCGAGCCCAGTTGCTCCTGGGCCTTCTGCTTGTTGGCCTGCAGCTGCTGCGCCTGGCGCTTGAGCTGTCCAATGTTCGGCTTCATGCCGACATTCTACCCGACCGGCTTGATCGAATCCGGCTGTATCACGGCGCCGAACCTGTCGCGCATCTCCTGCACGTTGGGATCGCTTTCGAGCGCGAGTCGGGCCTGCACGAGTCGCTCGTCGCGCACCTGTTCTTCGCGGCGCGCCGGCGTGTCGCCGGCTTCGCCGCCGACTTCGAATTCGAGCCGGACCGTTGCGCCCACCAGGCGGCCGAGCGCCTGTGCAAAGCGATCTTCCAGCTGGCGCGTGCGCAGCGACTCGGCGCGTGCGTCGAGCAGGAACCGGAACCGGTTGCCGTCCCGCTCGATGAGCTGGCAATGGCTGGCGAGCTGACGGGCCGCGCCCTGCAGTTCGAGGCGCGACAACAGGTCGGGCCAGTCACCGACAACGGCCGGAGGCTGCGGCGCGACGGTCGATGGAGTTGCGGCCGCCGCCTGCGGCTTCACCCGATCGCGGCCACCCGACGGCCGCTGGCCAAGGCCCGGATCCTGAGGCCGGAACGCCAGCATGCGCAGCAGCGTCATCTCCGTGCCGATGCGTGGATCGGGCGCCAGCGGCAGGTCGCGCCGTCCCAGGATCGCCATCTGGTAGCACAACTGGAGATCCTCCGCCGACATCGTCGCTGCGAGGCGCGGCAGGAGCTCGCCCGCGTAGACCTCGTCTTCCGGCAGGTCCGGAACGGCCTGGCGCAGGGCGATCTTCTGCAGCAGCGCCGCCGTTTCGTCCAGCAACTGGCCGTAGTCGGGCGCGAATTCGTCGATCGCGGCGATGCAATCGAGCACGCCGCGGGCGTCGCGCCCGGCGAGGCGCTCGACCAGGCCGATCACCTGCAGGCGATCCACGGTGCCGAGCATCGCGCGGGTGTCCGCCTCCGTTACCCGCCCGGCGCCGAAGGCCAGGATCTGGTCGAGCAGCGACAGCGCGTCGCGCAGGCTGCCATCCGCGGCGCGCGCCAGCAGTCCGACTGCGCCAGGCTCGGCCGCGACGCCCTCGGCCTGCAGGATCTGCTGCAGACGGCCGGCGATCAACGGCGCCGGCAGGCGCTTGAGGTTGAATTGCAGGCAGCGTGACAGCACGGTGACCGGCAGTTTCTGCGGGTCGGTCGTCGCGAGCAGGAACTTGACGTGAGGCGGCGGTTCCTCGAGCGTCTTCAGGAGCGCGTTGAAGGAATGAGTCGACAGCATGTGCACCTCGTCGATCAGGTACACCTTGTAGCGGCCGCGCGTCGGCGAGTACTGAACGTTATCGAGCAGCTCCCTGGTGTCGTCCACCTTGGTCCGCGAGGCCGCGTCGACCTCGATGAGGTCGACGAAGCGGCCTTCGTCGATCTCGCGGCAGGCACCGCATTCCCCGCAGGGCCTGGAGCTGACGCCGCGCTCGCAGTTGAGCGACTTCGCGAGGATCCGCGCGATCGTCGTCTTGCCAACACCGCGCGTGCCGGTGAAAAGGAATGCGTGATGGATGCGCCCGGAATCCAGCGCATTGACCAGCGCCTGCTGCACGTGCTCCTGGCCGACCAGCTCGGTAAATGTGCGCGGGCGCCATTTGCGCGCCAGAACCAGGTAGCTCATGGACTCCGTTCTCCCCACTGACCGGTGGAGGCGGCCCGCGCCAGCACCCCTCCGGCGCCCGATGCCGCCGTTACCGTTGCTCCCTTCCGGGCCTGGCGGGATTCACGACTGATCGTCGCGGAGGAACCGGCGCGAGCCACCATCGATGATGCCGGGCCGGGCATCGTAAGGTCGCCCCCGGAGGTCGTCAACCGCGCGAACCGGCCCGCGGCAGCCACAGTAACACCGCCGTACCGTGCCGCGGCCGGCTCAGGATTTCGACGCGTCCGCCGTGAATATCCAGGATCTCCTTGACGATGGTCATACCGAGTCCGCTGCCGGGTACCGCGGCGGCCGCTTCACCGCGGAAGAACCGGTCGAAGATCCGCTCTACGACCTCCGCTTCCATGCCGCTGCCATCGTCACGCACCTCGACACCCACCTCGCCGTCGCCTGCGACGAATCGCACGACGACCGGTGAACCGGCCGGCGAATACTTGCAGGCATTCGACAGCACATTGCCCAGCGCCTGGCAGAACTTGTCGGCGTCGACAAAGACCTCGGCGTTGCCTATGTCCCCGGTCAGCAATGGCACGCGCGCGTCATCGCCGATCCGGAAAGTCTCGACAAAGCGGCGCACAGAGGGCGCCAGCGCCTGGCGGATCATCGTGAAGTCGCGGCCCGCGCGCGCCTCGATGCGCGCTAGGTCCAGGAGCTCCGTGACGATCCCGGTGATCTGGTCGCCATGACGGCGCATCGTCGCCAGGATCTCGCCGCGCTGCGCGGCCGGCGGGTCGCTGGCCTGCAGAAATTCCGTATAGCCAGTGATCACTGCGATCGGCGTGCGCAGCTCATGCGCCGCAGTCGCCAGGAATTGGCTCTTCATCCGGTCCAGTTCATCTGCGCTCGTGATATCGCGGAAGTATGCGACCTGCGCGCCGCCGGCTGCGCTGACCACTCTGCATTCGAGCACCATCGGGCGCGGCCGCAGCAGTCGCAGGATCGAGGCTGCGCCGGCCTGGGGTTCCGCGATCGAGCCCAGCTGCCCGAATCGCGCCCAGAAATCCGCGCGCGACCGCCCGATCAGGTCCGGGCGCGCCCAGCCGGTCAGCGCCAGAAAGGCCGGGTTGGTCTCGGTCACGCATCCCGCGGCGTCGAACGACACCAGGCCGTCGGGCGAAAGGCTCAGGATCGTCGACAGTTCCTCATTCCGCTCGGTCAGGCGCGCTTCCGCAGCCTGGCGCGCGTGGTCGGAGTCGCCGAGCAGGCGACCCATGCGCTGCAATTCGCCGACCGTATGGCGGAATTCGCTGACGCCGAATTCCGGGGAGGCGTGCTCGTACTCGCCCACCGCGATGCGATGCGCCATGCGTTCGATCTGCTCGAGCGGCCGCGAAATGGACCGGCTCACGTAACGCGCGCGGCGATACAGGAACGTGAAGAAAATTGCGTAGAAGCCGACCAGCCCGCCCAGCATGATCCAGCCGATGTTCGCCAGGTCATCGGACAGGGCGCGCGAGGGACCGAACACCGCCGCTTCGGGAACGAGCGTCATCAGCTTCCATCCGGCAGACGGGATCGTCTGCCAGGCGATCAGGTGCGGGTGCGGCCCGTCGAGCCGCCCGGCACCGCCCGGCTGCCGTGCCAGCAGGTCGCCGATCGCCGCGAAGTCCTTGCGCCGGTAGACATTGAATTCCTCCGGCTTGAATGTATCGGCGCGTATGGCGTCAACGTAGTCGTGGGCGGTCAGTTCCTTCAGCGAGAACAGCTGCTCGCCCTGCGGCGTCAGCGCAAGCAGCGTGCCGTCCTTGCCGATCAGCAGCAGGAAACCCTGCCAGGGAATTTCAGTGCCGAGCACTGCCGCGATCATGCGGTCGAGCGTCACGTCGGCGCCGACCACCGCCTCGAGGAAATCGCCGCGGTAGACCGGGGCTATCGCCGACACCATCCAGCCCTGGCCGGCCGGGTCGACGTAGGCATCGGTCCAGACGACGGTCCGTCGCGGGTTTCGCCGGGCATCGGCCTCGTAGTAGAAATTGAAGGTCGGCACGTCCATGCGCGGGTCGAACTGCGAGGCGGTGTCGATCCAGGGCCAGATGCGATTCAGCGAATCGTGCGTGTTGACATAGGTCTGCACGATCAGCGGATTTGCCTCGGTGATGTCGCGCAGCAGCGGATCGAGCGCCGCAAGGCGCGCCAGCTTCTCGAACTGCGCGGGACCCTTGGGTGTCAGGGCGGAATAGAACACCGCGGCCCCGCCGTCGTTCTCGACCGTCGTCAACGCGCCGCTTTCCTGCAGCCTGAGGCGCGCGCGGTCCGCCGAGCTCGTGGCCGATGTCGCGAGTGCGAGCGCCGCCTGGCGTCGCAGGACCTCGGTCAGCGCCGCCACCTGGCCGAGTTGCTGTTCGATGATTGCCGATTCGTCGCCGGCGATCCGCGTAATTTCCTGCCGCGCGAGCTCGCGCAGTGCCTCGACGTTCTTGCGCAGCGACCAGGAGTGGCTCGTCAGGTAGACGGCGACCAGCAAGAGCTCGACGACCAGCAGCGGAATCAGCGCGTTGCGGACATACGATTGCCACACCCAGCGCAGCAGCGACATGTCGCGCGCTTTCCGGTCAAGACTAGAGCCCATGCGGGCTAGTGTAGCCGCGGGAATTCTGGCGGAGAGGGTGGGATTCGAACCCACGTGGGGCGTAATGCCCCCAACCGATTTCGAGTCGGTGCCGTTATGACCGCTTCGGTAC
>CAYZDW010000244.1:0-5655 GCA_964477175.1 uncultured Steroidobacteraceae bacterium
TCCAGCTACAACGCATTCGCCTCGATGTGCCGGCGCGTCGCGCAATGCGTGTTCGCCGATCTCGGCGAGGACGGCAAGCTGCAGCTCTATGACGAGCTCGCGAACATTCGTCGACTGGCCGAGCTGGACGACGAGTCCTTCGCAGTCGTCAAGCAGGTGCTGTTCGATGGCGGCGCGCAGGGCAGGCCCGGCCCGCCCGTGATCGATAATTTCCAGGCCGGAGTCCTGCTCGAAGTCATCAAGGATCTGCTGTACCAGGCCTACGTGCGCCGCGGCCGGCTGCAGCAGGCGATGATGGTCCGGCGCTACTTCGCCGAAGACGCCGCCTCGAAGGTCACGCCGCTGCCCGGCGCGCGGTCCTGATCCCGGGCGCTCAGTCGAGCCAGACTCGCGCGTTGCGGAATATCCGCATCCAGCCGCTGTCCTCGCCGACGCCGGCGGGGCGCCAGGAATTCTGCACGCTGCGGAACACCCGCTCCGGGTGCGGCATCATGATCGTGACGCGGCCGTCTTCCGACGCGAGCCCCGCAATCCCCTGCGCTGAGCCATTCGGGTTGGCCGGGTAACTCGTCGCGAGCTCACCGCGATTGTCGACGAATCGCATGACCGTCAGCGCCCGGGCCGCCCGCTCGTCCGCGGCCGTCCTGAATACTGCACGACCCTCGCCATGCGCGACCGCGATCGGCAGCCGGGATCCCGCCATGCCACTGAAGAACAGTGAATTCGAATCGCCGACTTCGACCAGCGAAAGGCGGCCCTCGAACTGCTCGGAGCGGTTGCGCAGGAACCGCGGCCAATGCGAAGCGCCCGGAATCAGTTCGGCGAGCGCCGCGAGCATCTGGCAGCCGTTGCAGACACCCAATGTGAAGTTGTCGCCGCGCCGGAACCAGCCGGCGAACTGCTCGCGTGCGCGGTCGTTGAACAGGATCGACTTGGCCCAACCCTCGCCTGCGCCCAGCACGTCGCCGTAGCTGAAGCCGCCGCAGGTCACGAGCCCGTGGAAGCCGTCGAGCCGCTCACCGCCCTGCAGCAGGTCGGTCATGTGCAGGTCCACTGCCGCAAAGCCGGCGCGATCGAATGCCGCCGCCATCTCGAC
The DNA here is from genome assembly GCA_964477175.1 of uncultured Steroidobacteraceae bacterium. Taxonomy (GTDB): domain Bacteria; phylum Pseudomonadota; class Gammaproteobacteria; order Steroidobacterales; family Steroidobacteraceae; genus SCUD01. The sequence goes on from CAYZDW010000244.1 coordinate 1,097, forward strand.
CTGGCTGTTGACACCCTGCTCGCGCAGGATCGCGACGCGCGGTCGCACGCCGGTTGCGATCATCGGCGCGGCGATGTCGTCGCCGGGGTCGAAGGACGGCTGCCAGGACAGGCCGGGATCCGATTCGTCCAGTCGCGCGGCCTGCTCTTCGTCGGCGCATTGCGGATCGTCGCGCAGCTTCTGCATGCGCCAGCTGGTCTCGGACCAGATTCCGCGCAGCCGCACCCGGTCGGCGTCGATCAGGGTGCGGCCATCGCTGACGATGCGGATCCGGCGACCCTGCATCGCCGTGCCGATCAGCCGCGCAAATGCACCGAGGCCATGTCGCGCCAGAACCTCGAATGCCGCGGCGCCGTCGCCCACGGAGAGCTGCAGCACCGCCCCGAGTTCCTCGCTGAACAATGCGGCGACCGGTTCGCCACTTGCGCCGAGATCGATGTCGAGGCCGGCCCGGCCCGCGAACGCCATCTCGAGCAGCGTCACCGCCAGGCCACCATCCGAGCGATCGTGGTAGGCGAGCAAGAGCCCCGCATCCGCGAGTTCGCGAATCGCCGCGCAGAACGCCGCGAGTCGCCGCGGATCGTCGAGATCCGGCGGCACTGCACCGATACCACCGTATACCTGCGCCAGGCACGAGCCGCCCAACCGATTGCGGCCGCCCCCGAGATCGAGCAGCACCAGGACGGTCGGGCCCCGCGCGGTCTCCAGCACCGGTGTCAACGTGCGTCGCACGTCCGAAACTGGGGCAAAGGCAGAGACGACCAGCGACAGGGGCGCGACGACCGAGCGCTCGCTGGCATCCTGTCGCCAGGTCGACCGCATCGACAGCGAATCCTTGCCGACCGGTATCGCGATGCCGAGCGCCGGACACAATTCCTCGCCGATCGCGCGCACCGTATCAAAAAGGCTCGCGTCCTCCGCAGGCTCTCCACAGGCGGCCATCCAGTTGGCCGACAGCCGTATGTCCCCGATGCGGCGCACGTCGGCCGCCGCGATGTTGGTAATCGCCTCGCCGACCGCCATGCGACCCGACGCGGGTCCGTCGAGCAACGCGACCAGCGGGCGCTCGCCGATTGCCATGGCTTCTCCGGTATGGCCGCGCAGGCCCGACAGGGTCACCGCGACGTCGCTGACCGGCACCTGCCAGCGGCCGACCAGCTGGTCGCGGCTGACGAGCCCGCCGACCGTGCGGTCACCGATGGTCACGAGAAAGCCCTTGTCGGCGATCGTCGGCAGTCGCAGCAGGCGCTCGAGCGCCTGCGCCAGATCGACGCGTGATGCGTCGAACGCATCACCGGCGCGTGCGCGGCGTCTTGCGTCGCGCCGCATGCGCGGCGGTTTGCCGAGTAGCGCCGACACCGGAATGTCGACCGGCAACTGCCCGGTGTGCGCATCGTGTACTTGCAGCACGCCGTCGGCAGTCGCGGTCCCGATCACTGCGCAGGGGCAGCGTTCGCGTCGGCACAGCACGATGAATTGTTCGAGTCGCTCGGGCGCGATGGCGAGTACGTAGCGCTCCTGCGCTTCATTGCACCAGATCTCGAGCGGGGACATGCCGGGTTCGTCGTTCGGGATCTTGCGCAGCTCGATCCGCGCGCCGCGCCGGCTGTGCGCGATGACTTCGGGCACCGCATTCGACAGGCCCCCGGCTCCGACGTCGTGAATCATCAAGATCGGATTGTCCTCACCCATCGCCCAACAGCGGTCGATGACCTCCTGGGCGCGCCGCTGCATTTCGGGATTGCCGCGCTGCACCGAGGCGAAATCGAGTTGTTCACTGCTTGTGCCGCTACCCAGCGATGAAGCGGCGCCACCGCCCAGGCCGATCAGCATGGCAGGCCCGCCGAGCAGGATCAGCCGCGCACCCTCCGGCACCTCGCGCTTGTGGACGTGCATGCGCCGGACATTGCCGAGGCCGCCCGCGATCATGATCGGCTTGTGATAGCCGCGAATCACGCCGTCGGGATCGGAGGGCAGACGCATTTCGAATGTGCGGAAGTAGCCGAGGATCCCCGGCCGCCCGAATTCGTTGTTGAAGGCCGCCGCGCCGATCGGCCCGTCCAGCATGATTTCGAGCGCCGACGCGATGCGCGGCGATCGCCCGTGGTCATCCTCCCACGGCTGCTCGAAGCCCGGTATCCGCAGGTTCGAAACGGTGAATCCGACCAGTCCGGCTTTCGGCTTCGCCCCCAGGCCGGTCGCGCCCTCGTCGCGAATCTCGCCTCCGGAGCCCGTGGCCGCGCCCGGAAACGGCGAGATCGCGGTCGGGTGATTGTGGGTTTCCACCTTGATCAGGATGTCGGCCGGTTCCTCATGCCAGCGATACTCTCGATCGGGCGTCGCCGGGAAGAAGCGGCTTGTCCGGGATCCTGCGATCACGGCTGCGTTATCGCTGTAGGCGGACAGCACGCCATCCGGGCTGCGATCGCGCGTATGGCGTATCATGTCGAACAGCGAGCGGGGCTGCGCGACTCCGTCGATGATCCAATCGGCATTGAAGATCTTGTGGCGGCAGTGTTCGCTGTTCGCCTGCGCAAACATCATGACTTCAACGTCGGTCGGGTCGCGCCCCATACGTGCATAGACGTCGGCAAGGTATTCAATCTCTTCCACCGACAGGGCGAGCCCGAGAATGGCATTGGCACTTGCGAGCGCCGCTGCCGGTGCGGAACCAAGCGCAATTCTCGCCATCGGCCGCGGTTCATGCGATTCGAACAGCCGCACGGCGCTGGCGGGGTCCGTCAATACGGCCTCGGTCATCGGATCGTGAAGCGACGCGGCGAACGCAAGGAGCTGCGCTGGCACAAGTGCAGCGTCCGATTCGAACCGCCACAGCCTGCCGCGCTCGATACGCCTGACGAAGTCGAGTCCGCAGACCTGCGCGATGTCGGTGGCCTTGGACGACCACGGCGAGATCGTGCCCGGCCGCGGTACCGTCAGCAGCTGCTGACCCGCACCGGTCGTTTCGATCGAGCGCGGATCATGGTCGAGCAGCCGCTCGAGGACCCGCAACTCGTCCACCGTGGGTGACCGCGAGAGATCCACGAAATGGCGGTAGTGGACCTGGATGCGTTGAATCGAAGGCTCGCAGCGGCGAAGCGTCGCGAGCAGCCTCTCGATGCGAAAACCGGAAAGTGCGGGAGCGCCTGCGAGTTCCAGCATCGAGCGCAGTCAGCGCTTCGCGCCCGGGTCGGTGCCGGCAGGGTACATCGGGACCGGGAACTGGGTGACATTGCCACCCTCGAGCACGCTGATCTTGCTGACGCCCTGCTTGCGCACCTCGTCGATCCGCACGATCGAGTGCAGCGGCAGAAAGCTGCGCCTGACTCCGGCGAACTCGGACTTGATGCGTTCTTCACCCTGATCGACCACGACGCTGCTGCGCTCGCCGAACACCAGTTCTTCGACCTCGATGAAGCCGAATAGCCCGCCATGGCTGACCTTGCGGGCGTAGATCTCGTAGACCTTGCCCTGATTGACGAATACGACCTTGAATATGTGACTTGCGGCCATGATCCGGGTGGGGGTCGTCCTGCCGTGGCCGCGCTATTATACCGGTCCAACCAGGCGTGATGCGGGTGCCGGCATCCATCGGCTGCCCGCTCCGGGGTCTTGCGATGGCGCTCAAGTTGAAGATTGTCAGCGACAACGCCGCCGTGGCCGGCGAGCACACGCGCTGGACTTTTGGCGTCAATGGCGGGCGCATCGGTCGTCATGACGGCAATGACTGGGTGCTGCGCGATACGGATCGCTACGTGTCGGGGCGACACGCCGAGATCGAACATCGTGGCGGGACCTGGTGGCTGCGTGATCTCAGCACCAACGGGACATTCATCAATGACGCCGACGAGGCGCTCGGGCCGAATCGCGTGCATCAGCTGGAGAATGGCGACCGCATCCGGATCGGCGAGTACGACATCGAGGTCGAGATCTCCGGCGGCAACGACTTTCTCGTCAATGAGTCGCTGCCGATCAGCGAGGAGGACCTTGATGCCTCCTTCGAGGTCAAGTCCTTCATTTCAACCGGCAGGCGCGAACGCGATTCGCGTCCGCGTCGTGCGCCGGTTGCCGGCGGCGCACGCACGCCGCCACCGGCCGCGGCGACTGTCCAGGCCCCGGCACCGCCTCCCGCGCAGACACCTTCCGGCCGCGCCCGCGATGAGCAGGAGTTGTGGCCGGGACTCGTTGCGCTTTGCAAGGGTGCGGGCATCGATCCGCGCGCGCTGCCGCCGGAATCACGCATCGCGGCCCTGCATCAGGCGGGCCAGTTGCTGCGCGAAACACTGGTCGGATTCACCGAACTCGCCCGGACGCGAGCCGATTTCGCCAGTGAGTTTGGCATTTCGTCCGGTGCGCGCCGCCGTGACGCGACGAGCCCACTGGTGCAGATTTCGGCGGTCGAGCCATTGCTGGAAATGATGCTGGCCGGCCGTGGGCCCGGCGATGGCCGGGCGATCGACGAGATCCGCGGCCAATTCGCTCGCGCCCGGCATCATGAGCTCGCGGTCTCGGCGGCGCTGCGTGAGGCGCTTGCAGCCATGTTCGAGAAGCTCGATCCC
>CAYZDW010000245.1:0-4612 GCA_964477175.1 uncultured Steroidobacteraceae bacterium
AGCGGTGATACCGGCGGAACAGTTCCGGAATGAAAGCGGGGAGATGGAAGTCGTCGTCGGCCAGGAAGTCGAGGTGGCGCTGGACGCTGTCGAGGATGGATCCGGTGAAACGCGGCTGTCGCGCGAGAAAGCCAAGCGCGCCCGCACCTGGACCCGCCTCGAAGAAGCATTCACGAAGGGCGAGATCGTGACCGGAATCATCAACGGCAGGGTAAAGGGCGGCTTCACGGTCGAACTCGACAATGTCCGCGCCTTCCTGCCGGGCTCGCTCGTGGACGTGCGCCCGGTGCGCGACCCGAGCTACCTCGAGGGCAAGCAACTCGAGTTCAAGGTCATCAAGCTCGACCAGCGCCGCAACAACGTCGTCGTGTCGCGCCGCGCGGTCGTCGAACAGGAATACAGCGCCGAACGTTCGGCGCTGCTCGACAACCTCAAAGAAGGCGACGTCGTCAAGGGCGTGGTCAAGAACCTGACCGACTACGGCGCCTTCGTCGACCTCGGCGGCATCGACGGCCTGCTGCACATCACCGACATGGCCTGGAAGCGCGTCAAGCATCCGTCCGAGGTCGTCAAAGTCGGCGACGAGATCGACGTGCGAATTCTCAAATTTGATCGCGAGCGCCAGCGCGTGTCGCTCGGCATCAAGCAGCTGGGCGCGGACCCGTGGCAGAACATCGCGCGGCGCTACCCGCCGAACACGCGCTTGTTCGGCAAGGTCACGAACATCGCCGATTACGGCTGCTTCGTGGAGATCGAGGAGGGCGTCGAGGGCCTCGTGCACGTCTCGGAAATGGACTGGACCAACAAAAACGTCAATCCGGCCAAGGTCGTGAACGTCGGCGAGGAGGTCGAAGTCATGGTCCTCGACATCGACGAGGAGCGCCGTCGCATTTCGCTCGGCCTCAAGCAGTGCAAGGCAAATCCCTGGCGCGAGTTTGCCGAGAGCTTCAATCGCGGCGACCGCGTCAGCGGCCAGATCAAGTCGATCACCGACTTCGGCATCTTCATCGGCCTGTCGGGCGGCATCGACGGTCTCGTGCACCTTTCCGATATTTCCTGGGACCGGCCCGGCGAGGAAGCGGTGCGCGATTACCAGAAGGCGCAGACGGTCGAGGCCATGGTGCTGTCGATCGATCCGGACCGCGAGCGCATCTCGCTCGGCATCAAGCAGCTCGCGAAGGATCCGATATCGGCCTACCTGGCCGAGCATCCGAAGGGCAGCATGGTCAAGGGCGTGGTCAAGGACGTCGATGCCAAGGGCGCGATCATCGACCTGGGCGACGGCATCGAGGGCCATCTGCGCGCCTCGGAGCTGGCACGCGACCGCGTCGAGGATGCGCGCAGCGTGCTGAAGCCCGGCGAAGAGATCGAGGCGCGCTTCATCGGCGTGGACCGCAAGAGCCGCGCGATTGCGCTGTCGATCAAGGCCAAGGAAGCCTATGAAGAGGCCGAGGCAGCGCAGCAGTACCGCGAGACGGATACGGTGACCGGGACCACGCTCGGCGACCTGCTGAAGGAGCAGATCTCCGGCCAGTGATCCGGTCCGGGGCGCGTTGCCGGGGATGGGCAGCGCACCTTGCGCATGAGGACGGGAGCCATGACAAAATCAGAATTGATCGAGATCATCTCTGCCAAGCAGAAGCACCTGCCCGCGAAGGACATCGAGCTGGCGGTCAAGCAGATGCTCGAGATCATGAGCGACGCGCTGGCCGGCGGGGAGCGCATCGAGATCCGCGGTTTCGGCAGCTTCTCGCTGCATTTCCGGCCGCCGCGCCAGGGCCGCAACCCGAAGACCGGCGAGGCCGTCGCGCTCGCCGGCAAGTATGTGCCGCATTTCAAGCCGGGCAAGGATCTGCGCGAGCGGGTCAATGCCGGACAGACGCACCCGATCCGCAACTGAACCGCGCGGCCGGCGCATAGCCGGTGACCGATGAATCCTGAATCGGTGTGGATCTTCCTGGCCGTGCTGTTCCTCGGCGGGGCCATCGGCTTCTACGCCGCACGGCGGCCGCGGCCGAGCGCGGTCGGCGCGGAGCGCGTGCGCGGCAACTACCTCGCCGGCGTCAATTTCCTCGTCAACGAACAGCCCGACCGGGCGCTCGAAGCTTTCCTGCGCGCAGCCGAGCTTGACGGCGACACGGTCGAAACCCACTTTGCGCTCGGCAGCCTCTACCGGCGACGCGGTGAAGTCGACCGCGCCATCCGGATTCACCAGAACATCGTCACGCGCGAGTCGCTCGAGCCGGAGCAGCGCGAGCAGGCGAGTTTTGCGCTGGCACAGGACTACCTGCGCGCGGGCTTGCTCGACCGCGCGGAAAAAATCCTCGAACCGCTGGCCGCCTCGGGGGCGCACCGCATGGCGGCGATGCGCCACCTGATGCGGATCTACGAGCAGCAGCAGGACTGGCCGCGTGCGATCGAAGTGTTCCGCGAGCTCGACAAGTCAGGCCGGTCACCGCAGGAAAATGCAATCGCGCACTATTTCTGCGAGCTGGCAGAGGTGGCACACGAGCTGAAGGCGCTCGACGAGGCGCGGCAGCACCTGCGCGCCGCGCGCGCGGAGCGCCGACGCTTTCCGAGGGGCGCACTGGTGCGCGCCGATATCGCGATCGAGCAGAAGGACATGGCGCTCGCCGAACGGTTGCTGGCCTACGTAATCATGCAGGACGCCGCGCTCGCGATCGAAGTGATGCCGCGCCTGATGCGGCTGGCGCGCGCGGCCGGTGCCGACGGCGATGCGGTGGCGGGGCGCCTCGTCGCGGCGCGGCCCGACGCCGGCAATGAAATCGCCTTTGCGGCGATCATGACCGATGCGCTCGACTTCGCGCCTCTCGAGGAGCAGGTGCGTGTCTTTTTCGCGCACGATGAGACGGTTTCTGGCCTGGTGCGCGCGATCGGCCGTGACCCGGCGGCGCTTGACGCGCGCGCAGTGCGCGAGATCGCAGTGGTGCTGCGGCGGCTCGCCGCGACGACCCCGCGCTATCGCTGCTCGAGCTGCGGATTCTCGAGTATCAACCACTTCTGGCAATGCCCGGGCTGCAAGAGCTGGGACAGCCAGCGGCCGTTGTTGCGATTCGACCTCGTGGCGGGTCTCGAGCGCGGCCACCCGCCCGCCTGAATCTCCCGGAATGCACGCGATTGATGCAGGGCGCGGCGGCGCGCCGACGTCTAGTCTCGGGTCCGGGCGCGGCGATGGTCGCCGCGCGCGACAACAAGGGAGTCACGCAATATGTTCACCAAGGGACTGGGTGCGGCCTTATTGGCCGCTATGCTGCTCGCGCCGACCGCCATCGCCGGGCCCGTCAACGTCAACACCGCCGACGCCAAGACACTCGCGCGCGAGTTGCAGGGCGTTGGCATGGCCAGGGCGGAGGCCGTCATCGCGTACCGGGAAAAGAACGGCCCGTTCAAGAGCGCGGATGACCTCGTGAAGGTCAAGGGCCTCGGCAAGAAGCTCGTCGACCAGAACAAGTCCAACCTGCGATTCGAGGCGGAGAAAAGCTCGGGCTAAGCTGGCCTGCCATCGGTGCGGGCCGGCCGCCGGCAGCTCCGGTATCATGCGCGGCGCATGCCACCGGAATCGAAGGAGCGCGCTTGAGCCGTCCCGCACCGATCCGTTTTGCGGTGTTTCCCGTGGCCGGCCGCGGCACGCGTTTCCTGCCGGCGACCAAGGCCAGCCCGAAGGAAATGCTGCCGATCGTCGACAAGCCGCTGATCCAGTACGCGGTCGAGGAGGCGCTCTCGGCCGGCGCGCGCAACCTGGTGTTCATCACCGGCAGCTCGAAGCGCGCCATCGAGGATCACTTCGACAACGATCCGGAACTCGAGGCGGCGCTCGTCGCGCGGGGCAAGCCGGATCTCGCGGATGCGCTGCGCGGCATCCTGCCGGCCGATGCGGCCTGCATCTACATCCGCCAGCCCGCGCCGCTGGGCCTCGGCCATGCCGTGCTGTGTGCGCGGCCGGTGGTCGGCAGCGAGCCGTTCTTCGTGCACCTCGCTGACGACCTGATCGACGCCGAACAGCCGGTGCTCGCGCAGATGCGCGACCGCTACCTGAAGGCGGGCGGCAGCCTGATCGGCGTGCAGCAGGTCGCGCGCAGCGAGACGGGCCGCTACGGCATTGTCGAAGTGGAAGACTCCGGCGCAGAGCTGTCGCGCATACGTCGCATCGTCGAGAAGCCGAAGCCGGCCGAAGCGCCGTCGGATCTCGCGGTCGTCGGTCGTTATCTGCTGTCCCCGGCGATCTTCGGGCATTTGGAGAAGATCGGGCGCGGCGCCGGTGGCGAGATCCAGCTGACCGACGCAATCGCTGCGCTGCTCGGCGACGAGGCGGTGTACGCCTACCGCTTCAGCGGCAAGCGCTATGACTGCGGCAGCAAGCTCGGGTACCTCGAGGCGACCGTGGAATACGCACTGCGCCATCCCGAACTGGGCGACCGGTTCGGGAAGTACCTCGAAGGTCTCGTTGGGGGCCGCAAGCCGAAGGCCTGAGTCGCACTTCCCTCAGCGCAGGTCATGGAGGGCCGGCGGCAGCACCGCGAGCGGCGGCTCGCGCAGCGGCTCCGTGACGGGCTCTTCCCAGCGTCGTGAGTAAACCTGCAGGCGAACCTCC
>CAYZDW010000246.1:0-6888 GCA_964477175.1 uncultured Steroidobacteraceae bacterium
CGCCGTGGGCCTCGCACAGCGCTCGCGCGGGACGCCGCGCATCGCGAACCGCCTGCTGCGCCGCGTGCGCGACTTCGCCGAGGTCCGCGCCGCCGGCCGCATCGACCAGGCGGTCGCGGCAGCGGCGCTCGACATGCTGAAAGTCGACCGGAATGGTTTCGACATCCTGGATCGCCGGTTGCTGATGACCATCATCGAGAAATTCGATGGCGGCCCGGTCGGCATCGACAGCCTGTCGGCCACGCTCGGCGAGGAACGCGACACGCTCGAGGACGTCGTCGAGCCTTATCTGATCCAGCAGGGCTTCCTGATGCGCACCGCACGCGGCCGCGTCGCGAGCAGGAGCGCCTGGCGGCATTTCGGGCTCGAACCGCCGCAGACCGACCCCGCGGGCGGCAACCTGCCGCTGTTTCGCGAGTAAGCGGCCGCATGGGGGCCTTCACGTTCCCGGTGCGTGTCTACTGGGAGGATACCGACGCCGGCGGCGTCGTTTATTACGCGAGCTATCTGCGATTCATGGAACGCGCGCGCAGCGAATGGCTACGCGCGCTCGGCATCGACCAGGCCGCGCTCGCCCGCGACGAACGCCTGCAGTTCGCGGTGGTCGAAGCGCACATCCGTTACCATCGGCCGGCACGATTCGACGATCTGCTGCAGATCTCGGTGCAGTTGACGGAACGGGGCGGGGCGTCGGTGCTGATGACTCAGGAGGTCCGGCGCGACACGCCCGATGGCGAGCTGCTGGTCAGCGCGACGATCCGTGCCGCCTGCCTGGACTCGGAGGGCCTGAGGCCACGACCCTTGCCCCCGGCCCTGGCGAAGCAACTCTAAGGAAGCCTAGACTTGAACGAGCAGCATTCGATTCTCCAGCTGATCCTGCAGTCCGGACCCGTCGTGCAGTTCGTGATCCTGCTGTTGCTGGGCGCTTCGCTCGTGTCCTGGACCATCATTTTCCGCAAGCGCCGGTTGCTGCGCAATGCGCATGCCGAAGCCAGTCGCTTCGAGAGCGCGTTCTGGTCGGGCGGCGATCTTGGCAAGCTATATCGCTCGATCGAGGCGCGAGGCGGCGCGACACTTGGCATGGAAGGCATCTTCGAGGCGGGCTTCGGCGAGTTTTCGCGCTTGCGGTCCCAGGCGGGCCTCACACCGGATCAGGTGCTCGAAGGCGTGCGGCGCGCGATGCGCGTCGCCCAATTGCGCGAGATCGACCGCCTCGAGGAGAGTCTCGCAACGCTCGCGACCGTCGGCTCCACGAGCCCCTACGTCGGCCTGTTCGGCACCGTCTGGGGCATCATGGGTGCCTTCCAGGGCCTCGGCAACGTGCAGCAGGCGACGCTTGCGCTGGTTGCTCCCGGCATCGCCGAGGCGCTGGTCGCGACTGCGATGGGCCTGTTCGCCGCGATCCCAGCCGTGGTTGCCTACAACCGCTACGCGGACAGGGTCAGTCGGCTGGAACTCCGCTACGACACCTTCATGGAGGAGTTCTCGACCCTGTTGCAGCGCCACGCGGCTTCGCGGAGCGCCTGAGATGGCCTCCACTCAGCGGCGCCGGAAACTGATGGGCGAAATCAACGTCGTGCCGTACATCGACGTCATGCTGGTGCTGCTGATCATTTTCATGATCACGGCACCGCTGCTGACCCAGGGAATCCAGGTCGAGCTTCCCGACGCCAACGCGCAGCCGCTCGATCCGGAGCTCCTGAAAAACCGCGAACCGCTCGTGCTGTCGGTCGATCGCAAAGGCCAGTATTACCTCAATGTCGGCGGCGACGAGGATGCGCCGATCGAAGCCGCCGAAGTTGCGCGCCGGGCCACGGCGGTGCTCGGCCGGGACGGAGCGACACCGGTGCTGATCAAGGCCGATGAGCGCGTAGCTTATGGCCGCGTCGTGCAGGGCATGGTTCTGCTGCAACAGGCGGGCGCGAAGAAGATCGGATTCCTGACCGATCCCAAGGCAATGCGCGCACTCGAGGAACTCGAGCGGCGGCGATGAGCGTCGCGATCCGCTCCACGCTTGCGCCCTTCGGCTGGTCCCTCGCACTGCATGCGGCGATCGCGGGCATGCTGCTGGTAGTCGTGCTGCGCGAGATCGAGCCACCGCAGTCGGTATTTCCGATCGAAGCCGTGATCGTCGATCAGGCGGTGCTGCAGGCGGCATCCAGCCAACGCCGGGAGGATGATCGACGGCGTGAGGAACGGCAGCGCCTCGTGCGGGTCGATGCCGAGCGCCGCGCCGAGGAACAGCGCCAGCAGGAAATGGAGCGGGCCGAGACGGAGAAGGAGCAGGCCGCGGCCGACGCGCGCCAAAAGGCCGAGGAGGAGGCCAGGCGCAAGGCCGAGCAGCTGGCACAGTCGAAAGCCGCGGCCGATCGCAGGAAGAGTGCCGAAGAAGCCCGACTGAGGGCCGAGCGCGAATCCGAGCTGCGCGCGCGTCTCGCGGATGAGGAGGAGCGAACCAGCGCGGCTTTCCAGGGTCTTAAAGCCCAGTACGTCGCTGCGATCCAGGCCCACGTCGAACGGCGCTGGTTCAAGCCGCCGGGAACGCGGGCAGGAGCGAGCTGCACGGTGCTGGTCACACAGATACCCGGTGGCGAGGTCGTCGGCGTCCGCTTCGGCGCCTGCGATGGCGGCGAGCCGCTGCGCCAGTCGATCGAGACCGCGGTGCAGAACGCTTCACCGCTGCCACCGCCGCCGGAACCAGCGCTGTTCGAGCGCGAAGTGCGCCTCGTGTTCAGGCCGGAGGAATGAGGATGCCGATGATGCGCCGCGCAATCGCCGCGTTCCTGCTGCTGGCCCTGCAATCGTCGCCCGCGGCTGCGCAACTGACCGTACAGATCCTGCGTGGCATGGCGGACGCCGTGCCGATCGCGGTCGTGCCCTTCGGCTGGGATTCGGAGGGCGCCGCGGCCTGGGACGTGGCGGCCACCGTACAGGCCGACCTCGAGCGCAGCGGACGGTTTCGCGCGCTGCCGCGCAGCCAGATGCTCGAGTTCCCGCACCAGGCGGACATGGTCGACGTGACCGACTGGCGCATGCTCAAGGTGGACTACGTCATCGTCGGTCGGCTGATCCGGCTGTCGGATGGCCTATTCGAGCTGCGCTACGAGCTGATCCAGGTCGCGACCGGCGAGCGGCTAGTGGGAACCGTGCTGCCCGCGGACCAGGGCGTGCTTCGGACCGCGAGCCACCGTGTGGCCGACGCGATTTATGAGCGCATCCTCGGCGTGCGCGGCGCCTTTGCGACCCGTATCGCCTATGTAGCAGTGGAGGGGCCGGCGACTGCCCGCGCGTACCGGCTCGTCGTCGCCGACGCCGATGGCGCCAACGAGCGGGTCGTGTTCAATTCACCGGAGCCGATCATGTCCCCGGCCTGGTCGCAGGACGGGCGCTTGCTCGCCTATGTGTCCTTCCACAGCGGGCTACCCGCGATCTACGTGCAGACGCTCAGGACCGGCGACCAGGTCCGGGTGTCGGCACGCTCCGGGATCAACAGCGCGCCGGCATGGTCGCCGGACGGCAGCCAGCTCGCGGTCGCGCTGTCACGGCGCGACGGCAACGTGGACATATACCTGCTGTCGCTCGCGACCCAGGAGCTGCGGCGCCTGACGGACGATCCCTCGATCGACACGGAGCCCGCCTGGACGCCGGATGGCCGTTCCCTCTATTTCACGTCGGATCGTTCCGGTGCGCCGCAGATTTATCGTCAGGGCCTGGCAGCCGGCGACCGGCCGCAACGGATTACCTTCGAGGGCGACTACAATGCCCGGCCGCGTGTTTCTCCTGACGGGCGCGAACTCGCCGTCGTGACCCTCGACCGCGGCGCCTACCGGATCGCCGCGATGGATGTGGAACGCGGCACGACGCGCGTCCTGAGCGGTGGACACTTGGACGAGTCTCCATCGTTCGCGCCGAATGGAGCCGATGTCATTTACGCCACGCGCGAAGGTGGGCGCGGCGTACTGGCGCTCGTATCGATCGACGGCCGCATCCAGCAACGCCTGGCGGCAAGCGCGGGCGAAGTTCGCGAGCCCGCCTGGTCGCCGTTCCTTTACTAAGCGTGCGCGGCGGGTCGCGGCGTGATTTGATAGAGGCTTGACAAGAGGAGTGCCTACGATGCGTTGGATGACCATCCTGGTGATCGCAGCCAGCAGCCTGTGGCTCGCCGGTTGCCCGAAGAAGCCGACCACGGTGCCCGAGTCGCAGCCTGAAGCCGTTGCACCCGAGGACAGCGGCGCCGCTGGCCGTGAAGGCCAGGTCGGTGAAGCGCGTGACCTGCCAGGCGCAGGGACGGGCGGCAGTGCCACGAGCGCGCCGGCCGGGGTCGCCACAGTGATCTACTTCGATTTCGATCGCAGCGAGATCCGCCCGGAGTATGCGGGCGTCATCAGCGTGCATGCGAAACACATGGCTGCGTTCGGGGCGGCACGCGTGCGGCTCGAGGGTCACACCGACGAACGTGGCTCGCGCGAATACAACATTGCACTCGGCGAGCGGCGCGCCCAGGCGGTCCGGCGAGCCTTGCTGTTGCAGGGCGCGGCGGATGGCCAGCTGACGACCGTCAGCTATGGGGAGGAACGCCCCGCGGCCGAGGGCAGCGAAGAACCTGCCTATGAAAAGAACCGGCGCGTCGAAATCCTCTACGGACGCTGAGCCAATGCGGCCCGCGAGGCTCGCAGGGGTCGCCGCCGCGGCGTTGACGGCCCTGGTCGCACTGCCGGCCGCTGGACAGTCGCAGGGCGAACGCATCGGGGGGCTCGAGCAGCGCATGGGCGTCGTCGAGCGGCAACTCGACAATCAGGGCCTGCTCGAGATGGCGCGCCAGCTCGACGCGCTCGACGCGGAGGTACGCCGCCTGCGTGGCGAGCTCGAGCGGCTGCAGCATGAGCTGGATGCCGCACGCCGTCAGCAGCGCGATCAGTACGTCGACCTCGATGCACGGCTGCGCGCGGCCGAAGCGGTGCTCGCGGCCGCGCAGGCCGCGGCGCCGGCCGGGGGCCCAGAGGCCGAGTACCAGGCCGCCTTCAACCTGCTGAAGGAGGGTCGCTATGACGAGGCTGCGGCAAGCCTCACGGCGTTTCTCGCGCGGCACGGCGACCACGAACTCGCGTCGAACGCGCAGTATTGGCTCGGCGAGGTGCACTACGTAAAGCGTAACTTCCCGGCGGCGCTTGCGGCCTTCGAGGGCGTGTTGTCCGCCTATCCCGGCGCCCGCAAGGCGCCGGATGCACTCTTGAAGATTGGCTACTGCCAGTACGAACTCAAGCGCCATGACCTCGCACGCGCGGCGCTCGCGCGAGTCACGCAGGACTACCCCGAGTCGACGGCCGCCGTCGAAGCGGCCGAGCGTCTACAGCGCATGAGCGCCGAGGGGCGCTGAGGAGCGGCGATGCAGCGCCACGCGGCTGTCGCGCCCACCGCGCCGATCGCAGTCGCGGCGCGTCTCAAGATCACCGAAACTTTCTACTCGCTCCAGGGTGAAGCCGATGCGGTCGGCTGGCCCACCTTCTTTATCCGCCTGACCGGCTGCCCGTTGCGCTGCCAGTACTGCGACACGGCCTATGCTTTTCACGGCGGCGAATGGCGCGGCGTCGATGCGCTCGTGGACGAGGCGCTCGCCTCCGGTGCGCGACATGTCTGCGTGACCGGTGGCGAACCGCTCGCCCAGAAGAACTGCCTTGCGCTGCTGGCGCGGCTCTGCGACGCGGGACTGCAGGTCTCGCTGGAAACGAGCGGCGCCATCGACGCGAGCGCCGTGGATCCGCGCGTGGTGCGGGTCATCGACGTCAAGACGCCGGGCTCCGGCGAGTCGCATCGCAATCTCGATCTCGGCACCCAGCAGCTGCGTGGCAGCGACTTGCTGAAGTTCGTGATCTGCGATCGCGGCGACTACGAATGGAGTCGCGACCTGCTGCGGTCCTTGCATCTCGACCTGCGGTGCCCGGTGCTGTTCTCACCGAGCTATCTGCAACTGCCCGCGGCGCAGCTCGCCGACTGGATTCTGGCCGACCGCCTGCCGGTGCGGTTCCAGGTCCAGTTGCACAAACTCCTCTGGGGAGACACGCCTGGCCGTTGAAGCAGAGCGCAGAACCTCCGGGTTGCCTGCCATCGTGCTGATTTCGGGCGGCCTCGACTCCGCGACCGTGCTTGCCATCGCGCGCGATCGCGGCCACCGCTGTCATGCTCTCAGCTTCGACTACGGACAGCGTCACCGCGTCGAACTCGACGCCGCGCGCCGCGTCGCGACAGCACTGGGTGCCCTCGAGCATCGCATCCTGGCGCTGCCGATCGGCGATTTCGGCGGTTCGGCGCTGACCGATCGCGCGATTCCCGTGCCGGAGACGCCGGGTAGCGGCATTCCAGTCACCTACGTGCCGGCCCGCAACACGGTGTTCCTCGCCTGCGCGCTCGGCTACGCCGAAGTCCTCGGCGCACGCGATATCTATATCGGCGTCAATGCGGTCGATTATTCCGGCTACCCGGATTGCCGCCCGGCATTCATCGCGGCGTTCGAACGGGTCGCGAATCTTGCGACGAAGGCGGGCGTTGAGGGCGCGACGTTTCGGATACACGCGCCGCTGATTGACCTGGCTAAACCCGAAATCATTCGCCGCGGCACCGCGCTCGGCGTGGACTATTCGATCACGCTGTCCTGCTACCAGCCCGATACGGAAGGCCGCGCCTGCGGCCGCTGCGATTCCTGCCGGCTGCGCCGCGCGGGATTCGAGCAGGCCGGCATCGCGGACCCGACGCGCTACAGATGAACGAGGCCGGTCGCTCCTGTATCATTCGCGCCGCTTCAGGCGGGCCGTTAGCTCAGTGGTAGAGCATCTGGCTTTTAACCAGTTGGTCGATGGTTCGATCCCATCACGGCCCACCATCCGTCGCGCG
>CAYZDW010000247.1:0-7337 GCA_964477175.1 uncultured Steroidobacteraceae bacterium
CCGGCGCTGCAGGTCTGTGGCGCGCAGGAACTCGTCGACCGGCTGCTCGAGCAGATCAAGCCCTTTGGCGCGGGCTTCCACCTGGGCCAGGAAGTGTCAGAGCTGGCGCGGCGCGCGGATGGCCGATTTGACGTCGTGACCAGCGCGGGCACGCGCTTCGACGCGGGCGCCGTAATCATCGCAGCCGGGCTCGGGTCCTTCCAGCCGCGCCGCCTGATGGTGCCGGATGCCGACCGCTTCGAAGGAAAGCAGATTCACTACCGAGTGCGCAGGGCCGAGGACTTTCATGGCCAGGACTTACTAATCGCGGGCGGGGGCGACAGCGCGCTCGACTGGACGCTGGCCTTCTGCGGCAAGGCCAGTTCGGTCACGCTCGTGCACCGGCGCGCCGAGTTCCGCGCACTGCCCGCGAGCGTCGCTAGCATGAAGGAACTGGCAGCCGCCGGACGGATTCGGCAGCTCGAGGGCACGATCCAGACGCTCGCCATCGACGGCAACTGGCTGGTCGGCGCGACGGTGCTGGGTCTCGACAAGTCCCTGACCGAAGTCCCCTGCCAGCAGCTGCTGGCGTTCTTCGGCCTGCATCCGAAGCTCGGCCCGGTCGCGAACTGGGGGCTGGCGCTCGAGAAGAAGTCAATCCACGTCGACACCGAGAAGTTCCAGACCAGCGAGCCGGGCATCTTCGCGATCGGGGACATCAACACCTACGCCGGCAAGAAGAAGCTGATCCTGTCGGGTTTCCACGAGGCAGCGCTGGCGTCTTTCGGCGTCCAGCATCACGTCTATCCCGAGAAGCGCCAGTTCCTGCAGTACACGACGACGAGTCCGATCATGCGGCAACGGCTCGGCGTCGCGCCGCCCGACTGAGCAACGCTCTCATGGACAAGCGCCTCGCCGAACTGTTGACCCTGCTGGATCTCGAGCGCCTCGAGGACAACCTGTTCCGCGGCCAGAGCCGCGACATCGGTGCGCCGCAGGTTTTCGGCGGACAGGTGCTGGGCCAGGCGCTGGTCGCGGCATCGCGGACCGTCGACGGGCGCCTCGTGCATTCCCTGCATGCCTATTTCCTGCGCCGTGGCGACGTCAACGCGCCGATCGTGTTCGAAGTGGATCGCAGCCGCGACGGTGGCAGCTTCACGAGCCGGCGCGTCGTCGCGATCCAGCACGGACAGCCGATCCTGACGATGTCGGCATCGTTCCAGGTCAGCGAGCCCGGCATGGATCATCAGGCCCCGATGCCGGAAGCGCCGCCGCCCGAGGGCCTGCGCGATCTGGGTGAGATCAACGCGGAGATGCTGGATCGGGTGCCGGAAAAGGTTCGCTGTTTCTTCCAGCACCAGCGGCCCTTCGAATTCCGCCCGGTCAATCCGCCCAATTACGTCGATCGGGTCAAGTCCGCGCCCGTCAAGCAGGTGTGGTTTCGGGCCGTGGATCGCCTGCCGGACGACCAGCCAATGCATCGCTGCCTGCTGACTTACGTCTCGGACTATCACCTGCTCGATACCGCGACGCTGCCGCACGGAGTCTCGCTACTGCAGCTGCAGATGGCGAGCATCGATCACGCCATCTGGTTTCACCGCGACCTGCGTCTCGACGACTGGCTCCTGTACACGATCGACAGCCCGAGCGCCTCGGGCGCTCGCGGCTTCGGACGCGGAATGGTCTACTCGCGCGATGGCCGGCTGGTCGCGAGCATTGCCCAGGAAGGTCTGATCCGCCAGCACAGCGAATGGAAAAGTCCCGCCGGCCAGCAGAAGTGACGCAGGCGCGTCAGCGGTACAGCTTCTTCCAGATGAAGTAGACGGGAATCCCGACTAGCGAGATCGCGACATTGAGGAGCGCGATCTTCGGCGTCTCGATCAGTGCGTTGCCGAGCACGAGGAAGACCGCGGCCACGTACAGGATCAGGACCCAGGGATAACCGAAGCTGCGATAGGGCCGCTCGACATCGGGCCGTGTGCGCCGCAGCCACCAGACACCGATGACCGCGAGCGCGTAGAAAGGCATGAGCCCCAGCACGAAAGTCGCAGCGAGCTGCTCGAAGGTCCGGATCGACACATAGGTGCAGGAAATGCCCGTGGCGACCATGATCGCGACGTGCGGCGTCGCGAAGCGTGGGTGAATGCGGCCAGTCGCCTCGAAGAAGTTCCGGTCGCGGCCCATCGCGAAGAATACCCGCGGCTCAGACATCGTGAGTCCTGCAAGCGCGCCAAAGGTCGAGACCATGACGAGACCCGAAATCAGCGCCGAGGCACCGGCGCCCAGCGCGCGGCCCGCGGCGTCGGCGGCGACGAGCGGCGAGCTCTGGATCGCGTCGAGCGGCAGGATATAGAGATAGGCCACCCATCAACTCGGCGGTCCGGGGTGGACAGCATGACAGCATGGGCCCGCGGCCGTCACGAATCGGGTTCGAGCACTTTGCCGGGATTCATGATGCCTAGCGGGTCGAGCGTTGTCTTGATGCTGCGCATCAGTGCGAGCGCCACCGGATCCTCGTAGCGCCGCAGTTCCGCCACCTTGAGCTGCCCGATGCCGTGCTCCGCGCTGATGCTGCCCCGATGCTCTGCGACAAGGTCATGCACGGCCCGTTGAATAGTGCCGGCGGCCGTGGCGAGCGCGCCATCGTCGCCGCCTTCGGAGGGACTCAGGTTGAAATGCAAATTGCCGTCGCCCAGGTGCCCATAGGCGACCAGTCGCGCCGTGGGCGCGAGCCGCGCGAGCAGCGTGCGGCCTTCATCGATGAACTGCGGCAGTCGCTGCGGTTCGACCGAGATGTCGTGCTTGAGACCGGCGCCTTCGTGGCGCTGCGCCTCCGGGATCGCCTCGCGCAGCCGCCACAGGGCCTCGCGTTGCGCTTCGGAAGAGGCCGTCACGGCATCGGCGGCGCGTCCCTGTCCGATTGCGTCCGCCAGCGCCGACTCGAAGCGTCCTGCGAGGTCGGTGTCCGCCTGTGGCAGCGAGATTTCCGCCAGCACGTACCAGGGATATGACTGGCCGAATGGATCGCGGGCTCCGGTGATGTGGCGGCACACGAACTCGAGTGCGATGCGCGGCATGAGCTCGAACGTAGTGACGGCTGCACCGAGCCCGTTCTTGAGCGCCGCGAGCAAAGCCAGCGCGGCGGCGGGCGAAGCCAGTGCCACCATGGCGGTCGCCATACCCACGGGTCGCGGGAACAGCCTGACGCAGGCGACGGTCACGATGCCGAGAGTCCCCTCCGCGCCAATGAACAGCTGCTTGACGTCATAACCGGTGTTGTCCTTGCGGAGTCCACGCAACTGGTCGAGCACGCGCCCATCGGGAAGCACGACCTCAAGGCCCAGCACGAGCTCGCGCATCATGCCGTAGCGCAGCACCGTCGTGCCGCCGGCATTCGTCGAAATGATGCCGCCCAGCGTGCAGGAACCCGCCGACCCCAGCGACATCGGCAGCAGCCGATCCGCCGCGGCCGCTGCATCCTGCAGTGCCGCGAGCACGCAGCCGGCCTCGGCCGTCATCGAGTCGTTCAAGGTGTCCACCGAACGGATGCGATTCAGCCGCCGCAGTGACAGAACGATCTCGTCGTTCCCGCCGCGCGGCGTTGCTCCGCCGCAATAACTCGTGTTGCCGCCCTGCGGCACGATGCCGATGCCTGTGCCAGTGCAGTAACGCAGGAGCTCGGACACCTGGGCAGTCGACTGCGGCAGCGCGACCAACGGCGTCCGCCCGCGATGGATCCCGCGGAAGTCGACTTCAAAAGGGGCGCGATCCGCTGCGGATTCGAGGAAGCCTTGCGGTCCGAGCAGTTCCTTGAGAGCCTGCAGGCAGGTGGAAGGGATGGAATTCGCTGTCACGCCAGCGGTGCCGAGCGCAAGGCCGCGATGCGCTTATCGAGCGGCGGATGGCTCATGAAGAGCTTCCTGAAGCCCTGGCCCATGCCGCCGGTGATGCCGAAGGCCGCCATGCGCTCCGGCAGCGGCCCGGAACGGCTGCGCTTGAGCGCTTCAAGCGCGCCGATCATGTTGTTTCGCCCGGCCAGGCGCGCGCCGCCGGCGTCGGCGCGGAACTCGCGTTGCCGCGAGAACCACATGACGAGCATGGTCGCGAGGAAAGCGAGTACGAGTTCGGCGACGATCGTCGTGATCCAGAATGCCGGACCATGGCCGCGCTCGTTGCGGAACACGACCTTGTCCACGACGTTGCCGATCACGCGCGAAGCGACGAACACGAAGGTGTTCACGACCCCCTGGATCAGCGTCAGCGTGACCATGTCCCCGTTCGCGACGTGGCTGACCTCGTGACCGAGGACGGCCTCTACCTCCTGGCGGTCCATCCGGTTGAGCAGGCCGGTGCTGACCGCGACCAGCGCCTTGTTTCGATTGGCGCCGGTCGCGAAAGCGTTTGGTTCCGGTGAATCGAAGAAACCGACTTCCGGCATGCCTATCCCGGCCAGCTGCGCTTGGCGGCGCACCGTCTCGAGCAGCCAGGTCTCGGCCTCGTTGCGCGGCTGCCCGATGAGCTGCACACCCATCATTCTCTTGGCCGTCCACCTGGAAATGGCCAACGAGAAAAACGCGCCCCCGAATCCAAGCAGCGCGCCGAACACGAGCAGCGAGTTGAAATTGATGCCTTGCTGGTTGAGCCACGGCTCCAGACCGAGCAGGCGCAGCGTGACGCTCGCGACGATCAGGATCGCGAAGTTGGTGACGAGGAAAAGCAGGATTCTGTTCATGACGGGTCCACATGGATGCGGCTCCCGGCCGATTCAAGTATCGGCTGGCGGCTGCAGTCGGTATCCCTGATGTCTTCGGCCTCCGTTGCGCGGAAACTCCATTTGTATCAGCAGGTTCTCGTGAGCCGGCGGTTAGTCAATGATCGTCTTGCGCGGCTTCTTGACGGTCTTCGAGAGCAACGCCTCGCGTCGCTCGTCCGTGAGACGCTCGAGCGACATCACGCGACAGCTTTCCAGGCGCCCGAACTCGCGGTAGGCGATTTGATCGCGGCCGTAACCGCAGATCTGCCCATTGCCGTCGCCATCGACGGCCGCCAGCGTGAACTGATGTGACAGGTCGAAGCAGCCTGGCGTGACTTCGGCCAGAAAGGCGTCCTTGCGGCCCACGCCGTAGAGCACGATGTGCCTGTCGTCCAGGGGCTTGAATCCCGTTACCACCGACTGAAAGACACAGTCCGCGCCTCTCGAGGTCCGTTCGCCTTCCTGCGGCGGCGTCGCAGCGCAGCCACAGAACAGGGCAACCGGGATGGCCAGCAGCATGAATCTCATGGGCATCCTGCTCGGAGATGATGCCCGTTGGACCAGCAGGATCGCGGTGGGTTCCTGCGCGCGGGGTCGGTCAATAGTCGTCGCGATTGCCGTCATCCTCGTCGTCGTCGTCGTCCTCGTCATCCTCGTCATCCTCGTCCCAGTCGTCGTCGTCCTCAGACCCGGACCAACCCTCCGGTTCCTCCGTCAACTCGAGATCGAGTTCCTGCCAGGTCTCGTAGTCGATTTCCTCGACGTCTCCGTCCTCGTACTGCAGTTCGACCAACTCCGAGTCCTCGTCGACCGAGAGGACTTGAAACGTCTCCTCGTCCTCGAGACTCTCGTACCACTGGCCTGGTACCGGGTTGTGATCGCGGCCCATCGGGCATCCTCGCTGCGGCTCTGGCGGTGGCGACGCGCTGGAACGGCCCCGATATTACGGTCGCGGGCCAATCCGAAGCAACGCTGGAAACCGGCCGGGGATCCTCGCCGCCGCGCCGGCTTGAGTTGGTCTCGCGCTGCCCCCATGCAGGGACCCGACACCGCTACTGGCAGAAGGAGGGATCGAAATGACACTGATACGTTGGGAACCGTTCAGGGAACTGGACGATTTCATCACGTGCTGCAACCCGTACTTCGGGCGCCTGGCCGCGAGCCGGCCGTTCGCTGCGGGTGCGGAACAACAAGCTGCGCCGACCTGGGCTCCGGCCGCCAACATCTCCGAGACCGACGCCGAATACCTGATCAAGGCGGAATTGCCCGAAGTCAGCAAGGACGACGTCAAGGTCACGGTTGACGACGGCGTGATCACGATCAGCGGGGAACGCCGCAACGAGCTTGCGCACGAGGACGAGAAGCTGCATCGCATCGAAAGCGTCTATGGGAGTTTTTCGCGCAGTTTCCGCCTGCCTGATGACGCCGACATCGGCGGCATCCATGCCGAGAGCAAGAACGGCATCCTGAAGGTCCGGGTGCCGAAGCAGCCGGCGGCGCGCCCAAGAACGGTCGAAGTACAGGTAAACTGACAGGACCCCGGCGGCGGCGCTACGCGCGCCGCCGTCCGCTGGCCAGCGCCAGGAGGTCCCATGGCGACGGAGTTCGAAGAGATCCGGCGAAAGCTCCTGGAGCAGAAACAGGAGCTGCTAGTGCGCGCCGCCAAGGTCCGCGCCGACATCACCCGCGCGTCGGGCCCGCTGGACAAGGACTTCGCCGAACAGGTGGTCCAGATGGAGAATGACGCGGTGCTCGCCGGGATCGGCGAGGCGACCGCGGCGGAGCTGGCGCAGATCAACCGGGCGCTGGCGCAACTCGATCATGGCACCTATGGCCGGTGCAGTTCCTGCGGCCAGCCCATCGGTCCCCGCCGCCTTCATGCGCTGCCGTATTCCGATCGCTGCATCGCCTGCGCCGAAGCGGGCGGTTGATCACCCCGCACGACCGGATCGCCCATGCCCCAATACAAGGTTCCCCTGCGTGAGATGCGCTTCGTGCTGCACGAGGTACTGCGCGCGGAGCATCATTACCGCGAGCTCGGCCGCGACGACGTCAACGCGGAACTGATCGACAGCGTGCTCGAGGAATGCGCGCGATTCGCCGAGGACGTCGTCGCGCCGACCAACGAGCCCGGCGACCGGATCGGCGTCCGCCGAACCGACGACGGGCGAGTCATCACGCCACCCGGCTTCGTCGAAGCTTACCGCCAATACGTCAACGACGGCTGGGCCGCGCTGTGCGGGCCGACGGAATTCGGCGGCCAGGGCCTGCCCGAGAGCTTCGGCGGTCCGGTCGGCGAGATGCTCGTGTCAGCCAACTTGTCCTGGAAGCTCTACAGCGGACTGACGGACAGCGCGGTTCTGTGCCTGAACAAGCATGCCGGCGACGAGCTGCGCAAGCTGTACCTGCCGAAGATGATCCGCGGCGTCTGGAGCGGCACGATGTGCCTGACCGAATCCCATGCCGGCACCGATCTCGGCATCATGCGCACGCGCGCCGAACCGGATGGCCAGGGCAGTTACCGGGTCATCGTCACGTAGATCTTGATCACCCGGTGCTAGAACGTCCTGGTCTATATCTTCGTGCACATGGTGCTGGCCATGCT
>CAYZDW010000248.1:0-2919 GCA_964477175.1 uncultured Steroidobacteraceae bacterium
CGACGCTCTTCCGATCTGGCCCGGGTGGCGTGGGGGGGGAAAGTGAGCGAATAAAGATCGACTGCGCCAACGCGCGGGCCCGGGCGCCCCGCGTGCCGCGGCGGCGATCAGCGGCGTTTGGGCAGGTCGAGGGCGACGAGAAAGTATTCGAAGAGATAGTTCACGAGCGACAGCTCGCTGTGCAGCCGGTGATCCGAGTCGAGGATGTGCAGCGTCGCACCATGCTCGCGAGCAAATTTGATGCTGTTCTCGACCGGTACGACGTCGTCATGCCAGCCGTGCACGATCGTCTTCGGGCAGGGCGCCGGCTTCGCGGTCAGTTCCTCGGTGCCCGGCATGTAGAACGCGGGCGCCATCAGGAACAGGCCGCGCGCATGCAGGAGCGCCGACGCGGAAGTAGCGACGTAGCCGCCCAGACTCGAGCCGACCAGCACGAGGTCGCCGCGAATGTCACGGCAGAAGCTCAGGAGTCGCGTGACCCGGTCGCGCGGGTCGGTGACGCCGCGGTAATCGACCGAATCGATATTCCAGCCCTCGCTCTTCGCGACTTCGGCCATCGCGGAAATCTTGGTTCCCCATGGGCTGCTTTCCAGTCCGTGCGAGAACACCACGTGACGACTCGGCATGATCCGCTCCAGGGTCCTGTCGCGCCGATGGTATCAGTCCCGGCGCGGCCGCCACAGCAGCGCGTCGAGGTCATCCGTCATTTCGTGGCTCGCAAGATCCACACGACCGTTGCGAAACCGCACGCCCTCCTTCTCGAGCCGCTCGCGCTGCAGCCGGTACGATCGTGAACCGGGCGGAAAGCTGATCGCCCCGCGCGCGTTGACGACGCGATGCCAGGGCAGCCGGAGGCCGTCGGGCGCGACCTTCAGCGCATTCCCGACCAGCCGCGCGCGGCGCGGCAGGCCCGCGCGGCGCGCGATGCCGCCGTAGCTCGCAACCTGGCCGCGCGGAATCGCCGCGACCTCCTTCCAGACGCGTTCCAGCAGCTTGCGATCGGTGTCGGCCATCGACGGCGATTGTAGCCGCGCCGTGCTATCGTCCGCCTGCCGTGGACCCGCAGGAAGAACGGACCCAGGTCGATCCGACGGCCAACCCCTGGGCGATGCTGGCCTCGCTGCCATTGTTTGCGGGCCTGCCAAAAACCGTCATCGACGCCGCGGTGGCCGAACTCGAATGGATTTCGCTGCCCGGCGGCAGCCTTCTGTTCGAGGCCGGCGCACCGGCCGATTCCGTTTACTTCGTCGTCAGCGGCTGCCTCGGCGCGTTCGGCTCCGGCGGCGAACTCGTCGGCCGCATCGCCGCCGGCGAGAGCGTCGGCGAGATGGGTCTGATCGTCGCGCGTCCGCGTGCGGCGACCGTCCGTGCATTGCGCGATTCAGAGCTGGCGCGGCTGTCGTCCGGCACGTTCGAGCGCGTGCTGCTCTCCCACCCCGAGGCGATACTGCGGCTCGCGCGGCTTTCGGTGGAACGGCTGCTCGAGAAAGCCCCGCCACGCGGTTCCGCGCCGGCCGCACCGCGCACCATCACGGTCATCCCGTTCGATTTGTCCATCGACGTCGCCGCGCTCACCACCGGGCTGGTCGAGGCCCTCGCCCGGCTGGGCCGCGTCGACCTGGTCGGCAGCGCCCGCGCGGGCAGCCACAGCAGCCAGTGGTTCCACGAAGTCGAATCGCGCAATGACTTCGTGGTCTACGCTGCCGAGCCCGGCGACACTGCGTGGACGCAATTGTGCGTGCGCCAGGCGGATGTGCTGCTGCTCGCTGCGCGCGCAAGTGATGAAGCCGGGCCGTGGCCCGGCCTCGAACGGCACGCCCATGCCGCACAACGCGCCGAGCTCCTGCTGTTGCACGAAGGCAGCATCGTCGCCGGCGCGGCGGCGCGCTGGCGCCAGGCCTTCCCCGGCGCGCCCTGCCATCACCTGCGGCGGCCCGCCGACATTCCGCGCATCGTGCGCCTGATGACACATCGGGCCGTGGGTCTGGTGCTGTCGGGCGGCGGCGCGCGTGGCTTCGCACATCTGGGCGTCGTGCGCGCGCTGCGCGAGCACGGCGTGCCGATCGACCTCGTGGGCGGCACCAGTATGGGCGGCATCCTCGCCGCGGGCGTCGCCGCGGACTGGACAGACGAGGAGCTGGTCGAGCGTTTCCGTCGTTGCTTCGTCGACACCAATCCGCTCTCCGACTTCACGCTGCCGCTCGTTTCGCTGGTCTCGGGCCGCAAGGTCGGGCAGCTATTGCGACGTGAGCTCGGGGAGATCGACATCGAGGACCTGCCCCTGCCGTTCTTCTGTGTTTCGTCCAACCTGACGACCGGCCGCATCGCCGTGCACGAGCAGGGACCGTTGTGGCGCTGGCTGCGCGCCTCGGTCGCGATCCCGGGCGTGCTGCCGCCGGTGTTTCAAGGCGGCGAGGTATTCGTGGACGGCGGCGCGATGAACAATCTGCCGGTCGACGTGATGCGCGCAAAGGCCGCGGCCCGGTCATCGGCGTGGATGTCGGCACCGACCGGGCGTTCACGAGCGATGTCGACGCGACTGAAGCGCCGTCAGCCTGGAACCTGTTCCGCCGCCGGCAAGGCCGGCCGCGGCGCCCGAACATCCTGGAGATCCTCTGGCGATCTGGCATGGTCAACAGCACGACGGCGACGCTGGAACATCGCGGCCTCTGCGATCTGCTGCTGACTCCTTCGCTCGAATCGTTGGGCCTGCTGGACTGGCGCGCATTCCAGCGCGCGATCGACATCGGCTACCGCGATGCCTGCGAACGGCTCGCGGGCGGAGCGCTGGACCCGTTCAAATCATCCGTTTCATGAGCGCAACGCGCGGCTGGCAATTCTGGATCGACCGCGGCGGCACCTTCACCGACATCATCGCGCGCACGCCCGACGGCCGGCTGATCGTCGAGAAGCGGCTGT
>CAYZDW010000249.1:0-3210 GCA_964477175.1 uncultured Steroidobacteraceae bacterium
TACATCTGGCTGCTCGCCGGGTCAGACGACCCGCGCGCCGCGGCGGTCGTCGATCCGGGCGCCGCGGACCCGGTGCTGCGTGCACTCGCAGCAGACGGGCTCCGCCTGGACGCGATCCTGGCGACGCACCATCATGCCGACCATGTGGGCGGGGTCGCGGAACTGGTGGCAGCCACGGGCGCGGCCGTATTCGGTCCGGCGCGCGAACGCATGCCCGTCGAGGTCCACCGGCTCGCCGGCGGCGATCGGGCGCGCCTGCCGACGCTCGGGCTCGAGTTCGAGATCATCGGCGTGCCGGGGCACACATCCGGCCACATCGCCTATTTCGGCCACGGCTTGCTGTTCTGCGGCGATACCCTGTTCAGCGCGGGCTGCGGCCGGCTGTTCGAGGGAACCCCGGGGCAGATGCTCGGGTCCCTTGATGCACTGGCCGGTCTTCCGGACCCGACCCGGGTGTACTGCGGCCACGAATACACCGTCGCAAATCTCCGTTTTGCGATGACCGTCGAATCCGGCAATTCCGATATCGTGGACTATGCACGGCAGGCCGAGGCCCTGAGGGCGGCCGGCCGGCCGACCCTGCCCTCGACGATCGGGCTTGAGAAGCGCGTCAATCCTTTCCTGCGTAGCCGGCATGACAATGTCCGATCTTCGGCCGAACGCCATGCCTGCCGCGTGCTGCAGACCCCAGTCGAGGTATTCGCCGAGGTCCGAAGCTGGAAGGACACATTTCGATGACTGAGCCGCAAACGCTCCCATTGCGCCTCGCCGCAATCGCCGCCTGGGCGCTGTGCGTGGCCGGCTGCGCCAGTGTTCCGGCGAACGGCGGCGGGTCGCTGCCGGAAACGGTGATCGTCAACGACCCGGCCGAAGGCCCGGTCGCCGAGGTGCCCGAAACGCCTGCGCTGCCCTTGCCGACCTTGAGCGCGCCGATGCACGACGAACTGCCGGCCGAGCCCATCGTCTATGGCGATGTATTCGACCGCATCCGCGAAAACCTTTGGCTGCCGCAGGTGGAGCATCGCCGGGTACAGTCGGAGATCGCCTGGCTTCAGCGCAACCCCGACTACCTCGCGCGCACCCTGGGCCGTGCCCAGCGGTATCTCCACCATATCGTCGACGAAGTCGAGACGCGCGGACTGCCGGGCGACCTGGCCCTGCTGCCGGTCGTCGAAAGCGCATTCAATCCGTACGGGTACTCGCGCAGTCACGCCGCGGGCCTCTGGCAATTCATCGCGTCGACCGGCCAACTATATGGGCTCAAGCGCAATTATTGGCAGGACCAGCGTCGCGATGTGCTGGAGTCGACCCGCGCTGCACTCGAATTTCTGGAGTCGCTGCACCGGCGATTTGACGGCGACTGGTTCCTCGCGATCGCCGCCTACAACTACGGTGCCGGCAATGTGCAACGCGCAATCAATCGCAATCGCGCGCTGCGCCGTCACACCGATTTCTTCTCGCTGTCGCTGCCGGCCGAGACGCGCGCCTACGTGCCGAAGCTCATCGCGCTCGCCAAGGTGATCCGCAATCCTGAAGCCTACGGGCTGTTCGTTGCACCGATCCCCGATGCGCCCTACTTCCGTGTCGTTCCGACGGATGGACCCGTGGACCTGCGCCTGATGGCACAACTGGCCGGTGTCGACACCGAGGAGTTGCACGCGCTGAATCCGTCATGGAACCGCTGGGTGACCGATCCTGACGGGCCGCACCGGATGCTGATTCCGGAGGTCGTCGCCGACGGCTTCAGCGCGCAGCTCGCGACGCTCGACGCCGCGGCGCGTGCCGGGCTCGGTGTCCACACGGTCGCTGCCGGGGAGTCCCTCGCGTCGGTCGCGGGCCATTACAAGGTGCCCGAGTCCTTCCTGCAGCGGATCAACGCCGACGCCCCGACCCAACTCCAGGCTGGTGTCCAATTGCTTGTGCCCGCCGGCGACGTGTCGCAGTTGCGCGCCGGCCTCGGCGCCGACCTCGAGCGGCGCATACACCGCGTGCGGTCGGGCGAGTCGCTTTGGAGCATCTCGCGCCGGAATGGCATGTCGGTCGCCCAGCTCGCCCGCCTGAATGGCATTTCGACCAATGCGGTCCTGCAACCGGGCCAGCGGCTGCTCGTGTCCGGCTCGGCGGGTGCTGCGGGCGCGGTGACTGCCGCGAGCGGCGATCCGACCGCGTCAGGCCGCGTGCACTACACGGTGAAGAGAGGCGATACGCTGTCGACCATCGCGCGCCGCTTTGCGGTCACGGTGCAACAGCTGCAGGGCTGGAACAATATGGGCCGCAGCACGTCCTTGCGGGCCGGGCAGCGGCTCACCATCCACGTGGGTGACAATACAAACGTAGGCGGTTAATTTCGCCTGGGGGATTGCATGGGATTCCTGTCCGGCAAGAAGGCACTGATCGTCGGCCTCGCGACTGACCGTTCGATCGCCTGGGGCATTTCCCAGGCGATGCAACGCGAGGGTGCCGAACTCGCCTTTACATACCAGAACGACCGAATCAAGGACCGCGTCATCGAACTCGCCGGTGAACTCGGCTCGAAACTGGTGATGCCGATGGACGTCGGCATCGACGCCGAGATTGCCGCGGCATTTTCGCGACTGCGTTCCGAATGGGACGGGCTGGACATCATCGTCCATTCGGTCGCATTCGCTCCCCGCGAGGCGCTCACCGGCAGCTTCGTTGAGAGCACCACCCGCGAAGCTTTCGCGACCGCGCACGACGTCTCCAGCTACAGCCTGACCGCGCTCGCGCGGGCCGGCCTGCCGTTGATGGATGGCAGGCCTGGCGCCCTGCTGACGCTGTCCTACCTGGGCGCCGTGCGTTCGATTCCGTCCTACAACGTGATGGGCCTCGCCAAGGCAAGCCTCGAGGCCAATGTCCGGTTCCTGGCCGCGGACCTGGGCCCCAAGGGTATCCGCGTCAATGCCATCTCGGCCGGTCCGATCAAGACACTCGCCGCCGCCAGCATTCCGGGTTTCAGGAAGATGCTGCACCATGTCGAGCAGGTGGCCCCGCTCAAGCGCAATGTCACGATCCAGGATGTCGGCAACGCGGCGGCCTTCCTCTGCTCCGATCTCGCGGCCGGCATCACGGGCGAGGTCCTCTACGTCGACTCGGGCTACAGCCACGTCGGCATGAGCTTCCCGGAATAGCGGCAGTTCGCGACGGGGTCGTGGATCGGTCGGACTCCCCTCGCTCGCTCCGCCGGAACTT
>CAYZDW010000250.1:0-2835 GCA_964477175.1 uncultured Steroidobacteraceae bacterium
GGCTGGTGGCCTCGATCCTCGGCGTCGTATGGCTGTTTGCCATCGACATCCAGCGAGCGGAGCGCGAGGCCAGATACATCGAGCAATCCTCGCAGCTGCTCATGCTCTCGCAACGCCTGGCCAAGGACGCGCGCGAGGCCGTGCTCGGCCAACCGATCGCGTTCAAGACTCCGAAGGAACCGCGCGACCGTTTCGATTCGATCGTGACCACGCTGCGCGACGGCAATCTTTCGCAGGGTGTCGAGGCAAGCCCGCCGGAAGTTGCCGAGCAACTGACCGGCGTCATCAAGCTGTGGGCGCCCAAGGCCAACGAAGGCGTGCGCGCGCAGGTGGACCAGATTCTGAGTCAGGAAAAGTCGTTGTTTAACATGCACGACCGCGTGATGGCGATCAACCAGATGAGCCCGCTGCTGCTCGCGGTCGCGGACGAGGTGGTGGAGCTGGGCGCGCAATCGGGCATGAAGCAGGCCGATCTTTACCTCGCCGGTCGCCAGGGCATGTTGTCCCAGCGCATCGCCAAGGACGTCAACCTGTTCTCCCAGGGTGGCAACGAGGCCGCGGTCGCGGCGGCCCAGTTCGGCAAGGACGCAAAACTGTTCAAGGACACCGAAGCCAAATTGTTGAAGACGGCGCCGGGCGGGGTCAAGTCCAAACTGCAAGAAACCTCGGCGATCTTCAACGAAATCAATGGTCACGTCGAAGGCATCCTGAACAACGCCGCCGAGCTGTTCGTGTCGCAACGCGCGAGCCAACAGGTGTTTGAACAGTCCGATCCGTTGCTCAAGAAGTCGCGTGAATTGGTGGAGGCGTATTCCGGCCTGGCGTCGGCGCGTGCCTTCCTCACCACCGGTGTTTTTATCGCCGGCGGTTTATCGGTATTGTTCCTGTTCCTGTTGGCGCGTAAGTTGGTGACCGACGCCAAGCAGCGCGAGTCGGAGGCGGCCGAACGCGCCCAGGCGAGCGCCGAGACAAACCAGCAGACCCAGGACTCGATTCTCAAATTGCTCGACGAAATGGGCAGTCTCGCCGACGGCGATCTCACGATTCAGCCGGAGGTGACCGAACAGGTCACCGGCGCGATCGCGGATTCGGTGAACTTCGCTGTGAAGGAAATGCGCAACCTGGTCACGCGCATCAAGACCGCGGCGCAACAGGTGGCAGTGGCATCCGAGCATTCGCGCCAGACGGCCACGGAACTGACCGAGGCCGCGCTGCGCCAGGCGGCGCAGATCACCGAGACCACCGAGCGCGTCCAGGCCATGGCCCGGTCGATGGAGGACATGTCCAAGAGCGCCGAGCGCTCCGCCGAGGAAGCGCAGAAGTCGGTGACCACCGCCAAGCGCGGATCGCAGGCGGTGCAGGACACGATCCGCGGCATGGACCAGATGCGCGAGCAGATTCAGGAAACCGCGAAGCGCATCAAGCGCCTCGGCGAATCCTCGCAGCAGATCGGTGAAATCGTCGAACTCATCAACGACATCGCCGAGCAAACCAACATCCTGTCGCTGAACGCCGCGATCCAGGCGGCCATGGCGGGCGAGGCCGGCCGCGGTTTCGCGGTGGTGGCGGACGAAGTGCAACGCCTGGCCGAACGCTCGGCCGAGGCGACCAAGCAGATCGGCGAACTGGTGAAGACGATTCAGGCCGATACCAACGAAGCGGTGTCGTCGATGGAACAGGCGACCCACGGCGTGGTCCAGACCACGAAACTGGCGGATGCCGCCGGCCAGGCGCTGGGCGAGATCGAAACCGTGTCGGAACAGCTTTCGGGGCTGATCGTGACGATTTCGCGCGACGCACGCCGCACGTCCCAGACCGCGACCGACGTGTCCGGCAACATGGCCAAGATTCAGGAGACCACGATGCTGACGTCGTCCGGTTCGCGCGAGACGGCGGAAGCCATCGGTAAACTCTCGGATCTGGCGCGCGAGCTGCAGGCGTCGGTCGCCGGCTTCAAGCTGCCGGCCTGAAACAGGGACGGGATACGAGGGCAAAGGGACGAGGGAAAGGCGTTACGCGAGCCCTTCGTCCATCGTATCTCGTGCCTCGTACCTGAATTATGAGCACCTACAGCAAAGTCGACCCGGGCACGCTCGGATGGGTTAAGTCGGAAATCGACGAAACCCTGAACCGGGCGCGCCTGGCGCTCGAGGCGTTCGTCGAGAATACCGCGGACAAGACCAACCTGCGCTTCTGCATTACCCACCTGCACCAGGTGGTCGGCACGCTGCTGATGGTCGAGCTCGACAACGCCGCGATGCTCGCCAAGGAAACCGAGGCCCTGGCCGAGGGCATCCTCGATGAAAAGGTCGAGGGCAACGCCGCGGTTTTCGAGACGCTCACGCGCGGCATCCTGGTGTTGCCGGACACGCTCGCGCGGCTGCAATTCGGCCAGCCGGACTCGCCGCTGCGCAATGTCGCGCTGCTTAATGACCGGCGCGCCGCGCGCGGCGCGCCGGCGATCTCGGAACTCGATTTGTTCACTCCCGACCTCTCGGTGCGTCCGCCGCCGGGAGCAGTTGCCGAACGGTTGACCGACGCGGCGTTCATCGATTTGATCAAACAGCAACGCGCGACATTCCAGCCGCTGTTACTCGGTTGGCTGCGCGACGCGAACCAGAAACAACCGCTGCGCGATATCGCCGTTATTCTCGAACAGCTGCAATTGCGCACCGGTCTGCCGGCGGTCGAGCAACTCTGCTGGATTACGCGCGGCCTGTTGGAGGGCTTGGCCGAGAATGGGCTGGCGTCGACCGTCGAGCGCAAGAAACTGCTGTCGCGGCTCGACCAGTTGATTAAAAAGCTCATCGATGGCGCCGACAAATCGCAAGTGCG
>CAYZDW010000251.1:0-4519 GCA_964477175.1 uncultured Steroidobacteraceae bacterium
CCGCGCGCAGATCGCGGCCGGCCGCGAGGTCTGGCCCACGGCCCAACTGCTGCCGCTCGATACCTGGCTCGAAATGCAATGGCAGGAAGCCGCGGCCGTGCGTCCGGAGCTGCCCGAGTTGCTGAGACCGGTAGCGGTCGATTGGCTTTGGCGACAGCAGGCAGTGCGCGATGCGCCGGGACTCGTCGATGCGGCCGAACTGGGTGCAAAGGCGCGCGCGAGCTGGGTGCGGCTGCGCGCACATGGCGGCGACATCGCCGGCCTCGATCGCTGGCCGCTGACGCGCGACCAGCAGGCTTTTTTTTCCTGGGGCGGGGCGGTCGAGCGCGGGCTCTCCGATCGCGGTGTGCGCGATCCGGCCGACCTTGCAAGGCTGCTGGTCGACACCGCCGCGCTGCCGTCGCAGGGCCCACCCTTGCTGCTCACGGGATTCCGCCGCATGACAGCGGCGCAGTCGGCGCTCATCGCGGCATTGCGCACGCGCGGCTGGACCGTGGATGTCGATGTGCCTGCCGCCCGCGCTGCGAGGACCTGGTGTCATGCGGCAAGCGACCCGGAGGCGGAGCAGTCGGCCCTGCTGTCCTTCCTGCGCTCGCAACTCGAGCGTCAGCCGGATGGGATTCACGGCCTGATCCTGCCGGACCTCGCATCCCGCCGCGGCGCGGTCGAAAGGGCGCTCGCGGCTGCGCTGCAGCCCGAGCTCGAGCTGCCCGGTGGCGCTGCGTGCGACCGGGTCTTCGACCTGGCCGGCGGCGGTCCGCTCGGTTCGCAGGCGGTGGTGGAGAACGCCATGGCCGCGCTCGAATGCGCACGCGAGCGCCTCGACTGGGCGACGGTGAGCCGGCTGTTGCGCAGCCCCCATGTCGCCGGCGCCGTGAGCGAGCGGAGCGCAAGGATCCGCCTCGACCTCGATCTTCGATCCGTGGAACCCTTGCTGCACTGGCCGGTGGCGGCATTGGTTGCGCGCGCAGAGCGCGCCGGAGCGTCCGAATTCGCCACGACGCTCGCCGCTGCGACAGCCGCGACGCGTGGCGCGGCGCGGCGGAGCGCGGGTGCCTGGGGCGAGGCTTTCGGCGCTTGCCTCACTGCCTGGGGCTGGCCGGGCGGCGTGCAGTTGGACAGCGCCGAGTTCCAGGCAGCGCGAGCCTTCGGCGAGCGGCTGCGTGACCTTGCGCGCCTCGATTCCGTCGCGTCGGCGCTGCCGGCCAGCGAAGCCCTGCGGGAACTGCGCCGTGCCGTCGCCGCGCCGTTCCAGCCGGAACGTGGCGAGCCTGCGATCTTCGTGCTCGACTCGCTCGACGACCCCGGTGTGCGCTTCGACGGCTTGTGGGTGGCCGGCCTGACCGCGGCGGCCTGGCCGAGGCCCGTGGCTGTCGACCCGTTCCTGCCGATCGAAGTGCAGCGCAAGCTGGGCATGCCGGGCGTGACCGCCGAGGACTGCGTTACCGAGGCGCGGGCCGTCATCGAACGCTGGCAATCGCAGAGCACCGAACTTGTGCTTTCCTGGCCTTGCCTCGAGAACGATACGGATATCGACGGTTCGCCGCTCATCCCGGCCACGGCGCGGGCGCTGCCGCCGTCGAAACCGCTACCGAGCCGCGATCAGTTGATCCTCGCGGCGGGCACACTCGAGCCGCTCGCCGCGGATCCGCCGCCGGCCCGCCCGCCGGGCGCGGTGCGAGGAGGCGCGCGTGTCCTCGAACTGCAGTCGCAATGCCCATTCCGCGCTTTCGCGGAACTGCGCCTTGGTGCCGGACGGCTGGAAGAACCGCAGGCGGGAATCGACCGGCGAACCCGCGGCATCATCCTGCATCGCGCCCTGCAGCGATTCTGGTCGGAGACCCGCTCGCTGACCGGGCTCCTGAATCTCGATGCCGCGGCCTGCAGCGATCGCGTCGCCGCGCGAGTTGACGAAGCGCTCGCCCATGAACTGTCGCCGGGGACCAGCGCGCGGTCGCGGCGACTCGAGCGCGACTGGCAGCGGCACGCAATCGAAAGCCTGCTGGCGCTCGAACGCGCGCGCCCGGATTTCGCGGTCGCAGAGGCGGAGCGCTCGATGGAGCGCGAGCTCGGCGGTCTGGTGCTGCGCCTGCAGGTGGATCGGGTCGACCGGGTCGGCGACGCATTGCTGGTGATCGACTACAAGACCGGCAAGGCTTCCCCGTCCCAATGGCGCGGCGCGCGCATGGACGCGCCGCAGCTGCCGCTCTATGCCGTGCTGCATCCAGGACGCCCGGCCGCTGTCGCGGTGGCCGCCGTCAGCGCCGGCGGCGCGCGATTTCGCGGCGTCGCAAGCGAGGCCGGCATCGTCGACGGTTTGCAGGTGGCCGGGAAGTTCGAACTGACCGAGGACCGCGAGCGCGGATTCGACTGGCGGCAAATCACCGAGCGCTGGTTCGCCTGGCTGGAAGCGCTCGCGCGCGATCATGTCGCGGGACGCGCCGACGTGGATCCCAGGCTCGCGGCCGCGACCTGCCGGAACTGCCATCTCGGCGCGCTGTGCCGCGTGGCGACCGTGGCATCCGACGAGCCCGACGCGGAAGGGGCGGGCGATGACGACTGACGCCGCCCGCGAGGATCAGGAACTCCGCCGGCGCGTCATCGAGCCGGGCCGCTCATTCATCGTCCAGGCCCCAGCCGGCTCCGGCAAGACCAGCCTCCTGACCCTGCGCTACCTGCGACTGCTGGCGGTCGTCGAGCGTCCGGAGGAAATCGTCGCGATCACGTTCACGCGCAAGGCCGCGAGCGAAATGCGGCATCGCATCGTCGCGGCGCTGGCAGAAGCGGGAGCGCCGCTGGCCGACGGCGCCGGCGACCATGAGAAGGAACGGCACCGGCTCGCAGCGGCGGCGCTGGATCGGAGCCGCGAGCGCGGATGGAGCCTCGAGTGCAACCCGGCCCGACTGCACGTACAGACGATCGACGGCCTCAATCACTGGCTCGCGCGCCGGTTGCCGCTCGCAGCGCGCATCGGACTGTCTGCGGCGCTCGTTGACGACGCAGCGCCGCTGTACGCCGAAGCTGCACGACGCTTCGTTTCGCTGCTGGACGCGGACAGCCCGGCCGCCCCGCTGATCGAAAGGCTGGCCCGCTCGCTCGATCACGATCCGCAGCTACTGTCACGGCTGATCGAGGGGATGCTGGGAGCGCGCGAGTTGTGGCTGCCCAAGCTGCTCGCGTCATCCACCGGGTCCGACTTGCGCGGCGAAATCGAGCGGCTGCTCGAGTCCGCGATCGAAGTCGAACTCGCGCGCGTCGCCGGAGCACTGGCGTCTGCCGGGTTGGCGCCGTTCTTCGACCTCATCCGCGAAGCCGCAGCGGAGGGTGACGACGCCGGGCCGCTGGCGCCGCTCGCCGACCTGCGGGAGTTGCCATCGGTCACGATCGCCGCGATACCCCGCTGGCTCGCGCTCGCGGATCTGCTGCTGACAGCCGACGAAATGGGCGCGGTCCGCAAGGTCGTGGACAAGCGCCAGGGATTTCTCGCCGCCAGCGCCGGGCCTCGCTGGGGGGCGCGCAAAGAGCGCATGACGGCAATGCTCAATGAGTTCGCGCAGCAACCGGATTTCGCGGCGTCGCTCGTTCGCGTGCGCCTGCTGCCCCCTGCGCGGCTCACCGATGCGCAGTGGGACCGTGTCGATGCGCTGCGCTTGGTATTGCCGCACGCGGTGGCGGAGCTGCTGGCGCTGTTCGCGGAACGCGGACGGCTGGATCATGCCGCCGTCGCCGCGGCGGCGCGCGAGGCGCTCGGCGACGAGGCGGCGCCCACGGAGCTCGCGCTTGCCCTCGATTACCGCGTCCGCCACCTGCTCGTGGACGAGTACCAGGACACCTCGCCGGCGCAGGAGCGGCTGCTCGAGCTGCTGGTCGCCGGCTGGCAGCCGGAGGACGGACGCAGTCTGTTCTGCGTCGGCGATCCGATGCAGTCCATCTACGCGTTTCGCGAAGCCGACGTGACGCTATTCCTGCAGGCGCAGCGCCAGGGCATCGGCGGCATGCGCCTGGTTCCCGAGCGCCTGGGACAGAATTTCCGCTCCTGCGCCTCGATCGTCGCCTGGGTCAATGCGACATTCGCCGGGCTCCTGCCCGCCGAGGATGACTTCGAGCGGGGCGCCGTCCGCTATTCGCCCGCGAGCGCCGTGCGGGCCGACGTCGCCGGCGCCGGCGTCCATGTCCACCCGTTGCTCGCAGCGAACGGCGAGGCCATGGGGGCGGCGACTGCACGGATTGTCGTAGACGTGCTGGCACATACCGGCCCGGAGGCGCCGCCGTCGATCGCCATCCTGGTGCGCGGGCGCGCGTCACTGCCGCCCCTGCTGGCCGCCCTGCGCGCGGCCGGCATCGAATACCGCGGCGTCGAGCTCGAGTCGCTGACCGACCGGCCGGCGGTCCGCGACCTCGTCGCGCTGGCCAAGGCGATGCTGCACGCGGGCGATCGCACGTCCTGGCTCGCGGTGCTGCGAGCGCCCTGGTGCGGGCTCACGCTCGCGGATCTGCACGAACTCGCGACCGCCGCCGG
>CAYZDW010000252.1:0-4954 GCA_964477175.1 uncultured Steroidobacteraceae bacterium
GCAGGCGATCGTCGACTCGGGTTTGGGCTTCGACATGCTGTTCGGGTCCGCGTACAAGGGCATCCCGCTCGCCACGGCGACCGCGATCGCCCTCGCCGCCCGTCACGGCCGGAACGTGCCGGTCGCCTTCAACCGCAAGGAGGCCAAATCGCACGGCGAGGGCGGCAGCCTGATCGGAGCGGCGCTGACCGGGCGCGTGCTGATCGTCGACGACGTCATCACCGCCGGTACGGCCATTCGCGAAGCTATCGCCATCATTCGCGCGGCCGGCGCGAGCCCGGCGGGGGTCGTGCTGGCCCTGGATCGCCAGGAGCGCGGCCAGGGCGCCATTTCTGCGGTACAGGAGGTTCAGACGGCGTTCAGCATCCCGGTCATTAAAATCATCACGCTCGGTGACATCATCGAGCATCTGGCGACGACCGGCCGCCCGGATGACCTGGAAGGTCTCCGGAACTATCGGTCACGCTACGGCGTCGACGGCGAAGCGTGACGCAATTACGCGCGGCCCCGCCGCAAGGCGGCAGAATATGTCGCGAGAGGTGCCCCGGAT
Source organism: uncultured Steroidobacteraceae bacterium (assembly GCA_964477175.1). Lineage (GTDB taxonomy): Bacteria > Pseudomonadota > Gammaproteobacteria > Steroidobacterales > Steroidobacteraceae > SCUD01. The sequence continues at coordinate 551 of CAYZDW010000252.1, forward strand.
GAAATCCTGGTCGACGAGAATCCTGCTGCCGTCCCTGATGCTAGCCCTGCTGGCGGGCGTCGCCGATGCGCAGTCGGGCTCCGACAAGAAGCTTTACCGCTGGGTCGACAAGAACGGCCAGGTGCACTACGGGGACAGCGTTCCTCCGGAGTACGCCGAACAGGATCGCGAGGTGTTGAACCGCCAAGGCGTGCCCGTCGGCCGCGAGGAAGGCACGGTGACGCCTGAGGAGGCGCGCGCGCTGGCCGCGGCGGACAAGGCAGCCAGGGATGTCCAGAAACAGGGACTCCGCGACCGGGGGCTGCTCCAGAGCTACGACTCGGCGCAGGAAATCGAGGAGTTACGCGATCGCCGCCTCGAGCTCGTCGATGAGCAGCTGACGATTCAGGCGCAGTCGCTCGCGAACCTGGAGACGACGCTGGCGCTATTCGAGAAACAGGCGGAGCGCTACCAGCCGCGCAACAAGAAACCGGATGCGCAGCCGTTGCCCGAGGGGCTCGCGCTCGATCTAGAGCGCGCGGCGAGCGACATCGAAACGCAGAAGCAGAATCTCGAGAAGAAGCGCCAGGAACGCGAGGATATCCGCTTGAAATCCGAAGCGGATATCAAGCGTTTCAAGGAATTGAGGGCAGTCGCGCCGCGTTAGCGGCCAGAGCTGCCGAACCCGCCTGCCCCGCGCGCGGATTCCCCGAACTCCGCGACAACCTCGAGTTCGACCTGAACCACCGGAACGACGACCATCTGGGCGATCCGCTCGCCGGGCGCGATCGTGAACGGATGATCGCCGCGGTTCCACACCGAGACAATCACCTGCCCCTGGTAATCGGAATCGATCAGCCCGACCAGATTGCCGAGCACGATGCCATGCTTGTGGCCCAGCCCGGATCGCGGCAGCAACACCGCGGCCAGTCCCGGATCCTCGAGGTGGATGGCGAATCCTGTCGGAACCAGGTGGGTCTGGCCGGGCTCCAGCGTCAGGGGCGCGTCCAGGCAGGCACGCAGGTCGAGACCCGCCGAGCCGTCTGTTGCATAGCCGGGAAGAGGGATCTCGCGGCCAACGCGCGGATCGAGGATGCGGATCAGGAGCCGCCGAGCCGGCGCCATGCGCCCGATCAACCGAATACGGCGGCAGCGGCGCTCGCGTGCCGTGCCGAACCGCGGACCTGTGCGATGAGCGCGATCAACCGGCGCGCAAGCTCGGACTTGCCACAGCTTGCGATGTCCTCGCTACCGCCGGCCCAGAGGACGAGCAGCGAGTTGTCGTCGCAATCGAAGGCCAGCCCCTCGCCGACCCGGTTTGCGGCGATCATGTCCACGCGCTTGCGCGCGAGCTTCGCGCGCGCGTTTTCCTCGACGTTCTCGGTCTCCGCGGCGAAGCCGACGACGAACGGCCGGCCGCTCGTGAGTGCCGCCACCGACACAAGGATGTCCGGCGCTTTCACCAGTTCGAGCTGCATCTTGTCCGACGACTTCTTGATCTTCTGCACTGCGACTGCCGGCGCCTGATAATCGGCGACTGCGGCGGCGCCGATGTAGATGTCGGCGCCGGACAGCGCCCGGTGCACCGCGTCGTACATCTGCTGGGCGCTCTCGACTGGTACGAACTCGACGCCCGGCGGCGGATCGAGGCCCACCGGTCCGCTGACCAGCACGACGCTCGCCCCGGCATCGCGGGCCGCCTGGGCCACCGCATAACCCATCTTCCCGGAGCTGCGATTGCTGATGAATCGCACCGGGTCCAGGCGCTCCCGGGTCGGGCCCGCGCTGACGACGACCCTGAGTCCCGTGAGCACGCGGCTTGCGGTCAGCCGCGACAGGATCAGCTCGGCCAGTTGCTCCGGCTCGAGCATGCGCCCGGTGCCGGTTTCGCCGCAGGCCTGGTCCCCCTCGCCGGGCCCGAAGATCGCGATGCCGCGATCCTTCAGCAGCGCGACATTGGCGGCGGTCGCCGGATTCGCCCACATCTGCTGGTTCATCGCCGGCGCGAGAAAGAGGGGCGCCGTCGTCGCGAGGCAAAGTGTGCTCAGCAGGTCATCTGCATGACCATGGGCGAGCCGAGCGAGGAAACCCGCCGTCGCCGGTGCGACCAGGACTGCGTCCGCCCAGCGGGCGAGTTCGATATGGCCCATCGCCGCTTCGGCGGCCTCGTCCCACAGCGCATCCCGCACCGGCCACCCGGAAACGGCCTGCAGCGTCAGGGCCGTGATGAACCGCCCAGCACCTTCGGTCATGACGACCTGCACCTCCGCGCCGCCCTCCCGGAGGCGCCGGACCAGGTCCGGACTTTTGTAGGCGGCGATCCCGCCGCTCACGCCGAGCAGGATCCGCGGCGGATGCGCGCTGTTCATGGCGTCATTTTCGCACGAACCTGAGCATGCGCTGCTGGTCATGGCTGGCCTTGCCTGACACGTGACCCAGTTCACCGGTCGAGCCGATATCCTCGACCGACATCCCGTGCTTGGCGGCGAGGTCGCGGTAGCTGTCCATGGTCCTCCAGATCACGGGGAATTCCTTCCAGTGACCACTGGTGCGGGTGCCGATATTCACGTTTGCATAAAAGAACGCGCCCGGCCGCAGGTGGCGCCCCAGGAAACTGAAGCAGGCCTCGATCGCGGGCTCGCTCATGTGGAAAAGCACGGAATAGGCCCAGGCGTAGTCGAATTGCAAGGGCAACTCGAGCGTCGCCATGTCACTCGAGCAGATCAGCGCTGGCCGCTTGTCCTCCAGGCCTTCCTCGCGCAGTTCCTGTTCGCCCTCGGCGAGCGCCTCCTGGCGCGACTCGATGCCGTAGTACTTTCCTGAATCCAGGTAGCGAATCAACGGGATGCCGCCCCTCAGGGTGCCGCAGCCGATGTCCACGAGGACATGGCTCGGCTGCAGGCCGGCTCGCGTCAGGAACTCGATCTGGAAACCGCGCTTCAGTTCCCAGAGACCCGGCGGCCCGACGAGCCGGTGCCGGCGGCGGCGACGTCTTTCGTCCGCGGACCAGCTGAAGCTCTTGACGGCGTCGCGCAACGCCCTCGCCATCTTTCGGAGCCAGCTGTCACGTCGCATAACTGTCTCGCCCGGTAACTCCTGCTGCACCGCTCCCGTCAACATACAACAGTTTCCGCGTCCGGGCCCCGCGGGACACTGGTCAATGTCCGGATTCGCCCGACTTAGCCGCGCTACGCCGCCGCAGCCGTCGCGGCAGACTGAGCGCGGAGGTTGGCATGCACATACGGGACTGGCCGCTTGGCGAAAGGCCGCGGGAAAAGCTCCTGCAGATGGGATCCGGCGCCTTGACCGAGGCGGAATTGCTCGCGATCTGGCTGCGTCATGGCGCCCGCGGCATGACAGCGCTCGACGTTGCGCGCGCCCTGCTGACCCGCTTTGGCTCGCTGCGCAGCGTCCTGACAGCTGAGCGCAATGCACTTTGCCAGCAGCACGGGGTCGGCCCGACGCGCTGGGCTGAATTGCAGGCCGCGCTCGAAATCGTGCGCCGTCACCATCTCGAGCGGCTGCAGAGCGGGCCCGTGCTGCAGAGCCCTCGCGCGACCCGCGATTACCTGATCGCGCGCCTTCGCGACCGGGAGCATGAGGTGTTCTGCTGCCTGTTCCTGGACAGCCGCCACCGGCTGATCAGTTGCGAAGAGCTGTTTCGCGGCACCGTGGACGGCGCAAGCGTCCATCCGCGCGAGGTCGTCAAGCAGGCACTCGCGCGTAACGCGACCGCGGTCATCCTGGCCCACAATCACCCCTCCGGAATCGCCGAGCCGAGCCAGGCTGACGAGATCATCACGACGCGCTTGCGCGACGCCCTGGCGCTCGTCGAGATCCGGCTGCTGGATCACCTGATCATCGGCGACGGAAACTGCACTTCCCTCGCGGAAAAAGGCCTGATTTGAAGGTTTCAGCCCGATTTGACTGCCGCGACCCCCGGCTGGTCTAATACGCGGCTCTTTTACGGGCAGCGCAACCAGCGGAGTCCAGGTCATGTCCCGAGTCTGTCAGGTCACCGGCAAGCGGCCCCGGAGCGGCAACAAGGTGTCGCACTCGAACATCAAGAAGCGCCGGCGTTTCCTGCCGAATCTCCATGCCCAGCGCTTCTGGGTCGAGAGCGAGGGCCGGTGGATCACGCTCAGGCTGTCCACCCGCGGCCTGCGCACGATCGAGAAGCGTGGCATCGATGTCGTGCTCGCCGAATTGCGTGCCGCCGGCACCCACGTCTGAGGAACCCACATGCGCGACAAGATCAAGCTCGTCTCATCGGCCGGAACAGGGCATTTCTACACGACCACCAAGAACAAGCGCCTGCATCCCGAGAAGATGGAGGTCAGCAAGTACGATCCGGTGGTCCGCAAGCATGTGACCTACAAGGAATCGAAGATCAAGTAGGTCGATCGCCCACAGGCGGCTTGCACG
>CAYZDW010000253.1:0-4400 GCA_964477175.1 uncultured Steroidobacteraceae bacterium
TTGTTGCCGGTGCAGTATCTGCTTGGGCAGCGCGCGGCCGGACTGAAGCTCGGCTTCCTGGTGAGCCCGTCGGTGGACGGCGAAATTCCGGCGATGCTCGTGCAAAAGACCGGCGCCTACGCGATCCGCGGTTCATCAAGCGGAACGGGCGCCCGTGCACTGCGCGACTATTACGAAGCCATCACACGCGAAGGCATTTCGCCGGTCATCACGCCAGACGGTCCGCACGGCCCGGCACGCGAGTTCAAACCCGGCGCGATCCTGCTGTCGCAGCTGTCCGGCAAGCCGATCCTGCCGATGGCCTTTGCCGCGCGCCGGGCCTATGTGTTCCCGACCTGGGACCAGTTCATCCTGCCGCTGCCGTTCACCGACGCGGTGCTCGCTATCGGCGAGCCGCGGGTGGTGCCAAAACGGCTCGACGCGCGCGGGCTCGAGGAGTGGCAGGGCCGGATGAAAACCGAACTGGAGGCGCTCTACCGTTCGGCGCGCGAGGCGCTCCGCGCGCGCTGAGGAGCCTGCGTGGACCTGTCGGTGGCAGGGGCAATGGCCACGGTTCATAGCAAATACAGGTGGTTAGCTTGCATTCTTAATGGTTTCTGACAAAATGCGGCGCAACTACCGGCGGGACGGGAAGGACCGAACCGTTAACTGGTTCCTACGGTAGGGAAATCCCGAACTGACAGACTGCCGGGAATTAAGGGGGATCCAATCCGGGTGCCGACGGTGCAGAGCGAATCGCTTCCCGAATTCACCGCTTCGGACGTGCTGTCCCCGAAGCTGTGGCAGGCGCGGGCAGAACGCCCGCCGCTCGGCATTGACATCACTTGCACCAAGGTCGCGGTCGACTTCCAGAACATCAGCGCCGGCAATGCCGATGCGGTGATCCGCCAGAACCTCGTCGTCCTGCGCGAGGCGACCAATACCGACGCCGTCTTCCTGGCGCTATTCGACGGCAATGGCGAGCGCATCGATTCGCTCGCGACCTCCAAGGGGCCATTCGCCCAGTGCCGGCCCGAAATGCTGAAGGGCGAGCACCTGGAGGCGCTGCCATGGATCCGCTCCAGGCTCGAACACGTTCGCATCCTCGAGATCCGCGACACTGTCGGCGTGCGGCCCGAACAGGCGAGCGACGCAGCCCGGCTTGCCGGGCTCGACATCCGCTCGCTGCTTTTGATCGCCTTCGCGGTGCAGGGCACCGTGCGCGGATTCCTGGCGTTCGCCTCGTCGACACCGCGCGACGGCTGGGACGTCAATCTGCACCTGCTCCTGAAACTCGTCGGCACGAGTCTTGCGACGGGACTCGAGAAGGTCTCGCTGGCAGACCGGCTGGCGGACATGCAGGAACGGCAGGACATGGCGCTGCCCTGCGCGAACGACGGCCTGTGGGATTACGACGCCCAGGGCAACCGCACCTGGTTCTCGCCGCGCTGGAAAGCGATGCTCGGCTTTGCCGAGGACGACGTCATCACCTCGCCGGATTGGCACCGCATGGTGCATCCCGAGGACCTCGCGCGCGTTTCTGCGTCGATGCGCGACCATATCGCCGGCAAGACGCCGATGTTCGAGAGTGTGCATCGCCTGAAGCACACCGACGGCGAATGGCGCTGGGTCATCGGGCGCGCGCGCGCGCGCGTCGACGACCAGGGGCGCCTGCGCCGGCTGATCGGCGTGGAACTCGACATCACCGAGCGAAAGCTCTACGAGGAAGCGCTGTTCCGCGAGAAGGAAAGCGCCCAGATCACGTTGCAGTCGATCGGCGACGGCGTCATCACCTGTGATGCGCACGGACGCGTCGAGTACCTCAACCCTGTGGCGGAGGAACTGACCGGCTGGCGGCTAGAGGATAGCCTGGGCCGCACGATCGACGAGATCTTCCGGGCCTTCCACGAGGAAACCTGCGAGCCGCTGGAGAACCCACTTGCAGTCGCGGTGCGCCGGATCCGCTCGATCAAGTCGGTGCGTCCGATGCTCTTGATCCGCCGCGACGGCAATGAGCTCTACATCGAAAGCACCGCGTCGCCGATCCGTGACGGCAGCGGCACAGTCACGGGCGGCGTGCTGGTGTTCCACGACGTGTCGGAGTCACGCGAGCTGAACCGGCGCCTGTCCTATCACGCGAGCCACGACGTGCTGACCGGGCTCGTGAACCGGCGCGAATTCGAAACGCGGCTCGAACGGGCGCTCAAGAGCGCCAAGGCCCGCGAGACCTCGTACGCGCTGTGCTACATCGACCTCGACCAGTTCAAGATCGTCAACGATACCTGCGGTCACAGCGCGGGCGACGCATTGCTCGGGCAGGTCGGCGCGCTCCTGAAGTCCAAGGTCCGCTGGCGCGACACGCTCGCGCGGCTCGGCGGCGACGAATTCGGCGTGCTGCTCGAGAGTTGCTCGCTCGAGGAGGCGCTGCGCACGGCCGAGACCCTGCGCGAGTCGATCCGCAACTTCCGCTACACCTGGGAGGACCGCACCTTCCGGCTCGGCGCCTCGCTCGGCGTCGTGCCGATCACCGCCGAGAACGAGGACGTCGCCTCAGTGCTGTCGGCCGCGGATTCCGCCTGCGGCGCGGCCAAGGAATCGGGTCGCAACCGCGTGCACTGCTTCGAGGAAAACGACATCGACCTCATGCGGCGACGCCGCGAGATGCAGTGGGCCGCCCGCATCAACAACGCGCTCGAGGAATCGCGCTTCGAGTTGTTCCGCATGACGATCCTGCCGCTGCAGGTCGAGGACGCCGGGGAGCACTTCGAATTGCTGCTCCGGATGCGGGACGAGAGCGGCAAGATCGTCGCTCCGGACCAGTTCATCGCGGCCGCCGAGCGCTACGGGATCACGCCCTCCATCGACCGCTGGGTTATCGACAGCGCGTTCCGCTGGCTCGTGTCCGAAGCCGACGAGCGCCGGCGCCTGACGATGTGTTCGATAAACCTTTCGGGCCAGAGCCTCGGCGACGACAAGTTCCTGCCGTTCGTGATCGAACAGTTTCACCGCAGCGGCATCGACGGCAGCAAGATCTGCTTCGAAATCACCGAGACCGCGGCGATCGCAAACTTCTCGCAGGCCAGCCGCTTCATCCAGGCGCTCAAGGAACTCGGCTGCAAGTTCGCGCTGGACGACTTCGGCACCGGGCTTTCTTCATTCGGCTACCTGAAGCACTTCCCGGTCGATTTCCTGAAGATCGACGGCAGCTTCGTCAAAGGCCTGCTGCACGACCCGATCGACCGTGAGATGGTGCGCTCGATCAACGAGATCGGGCACCTTACCGGCAAGAAGACGATCGCCGAGTGGGCCGAGAATGCCGAGATCGTCGAGGTGCTGCGCGGCCTCGGCGTCGATTATGCGCAGGGCTACGGCATCTCGCAGCCGCAGCGCGTGCAGCGCGCCGCAATCGCCTAGAACGCTACTCCGTGCATCGCTCCGGCCATGCACATCAGCATCGGGATCGACAGCACGAAATTCGTGCGTGACGCCAGGAGCGCGGTCCTGCGCGCCGCGGCTTTCTGCTCGTCGGTGGCCGGCACGATGCCGAGCACCTTCTTCTGATTCGGCCAGATCAGCACCCAGACATTGAACAGCATGATTGAGCCGAGCCAGGCGCCGACGCCGATGACGAACTGGTACGCGTTGAACTCGTCGCCGGCAAGACCGAGCGTGAATGCCCCCGCGAAATTGCCGGCCCGCAGCAGGTACCACGCGCCCGTCAGCCAGGTCGCGACCGCCGACCAGCGGAACCACAGGAGCGCGCGCGGCGCGACGTACTTCGAGATGCCGGCACCGCCCGGGCCGCCCTTGTCGGCCGCCGCGTCGGCGAGCGCGGGTATCTGGACCGCGTTGAAGTAGTACAGGAGCCCGATCCAGGTGATGCCGGCGATGACATGCAGCCAGCGGGCCAGGCCGAGCTCGTTCCAGCCGCCGTCGACCGCAAGCACCGCGAATGCGATCGCGAGCACGAAACCGGTGACGATGGAGCCCTTGACGCTCGTGAGCGGATTCATGTGTTCCCCCCGGGGTTTCATTGAAGAATAGGGCAGCGTACCCCATAATTCAACGCGTTAGCGGCCGGGTGCCGCTTTGGCCGCGCGCAGGCCGGCCCGGCTCCCGGGCGGCACCCAGACATGGTCGATAGCGGTCCCAACTCGCCCTGCCTGAACATCTGCTCACTGGACGAGCACGACGTCTGCCGGGGCTGCTACCGGACTCTCGAGGAAATCGCCGGCTGGACACGGATGGGTCCCGGCGAGCAGTGGGCGGCCATCCGGAAGGCGGAAGGCCGCCGCCACGCAAGCCAACATGAACGGAGCGAACGATGAGCGAAAGCGAAATGACCCGGCGGATCAGGGAGCAACTGGGCTCAGCGCCGGTCGTGCTGTTCATGAAGGGCACGCCGGACTTCCCGCAGTGCG
>CAYZDW010000254.1:0-7706 GCA_964477175.1 uncultured Steroidobacteraceae bacterium
AGACCATGCTCCCCGGCGAGACGTTTCCCGTGTACCAGCGCACGCCGCCGACTCCAGCCGAAACGGCAGCCGGCGTACAGCGGCTCACCAGCCTGAAGATGAGCTTCGACGCCTTTGCGATCATCAGTGGCGATCTGATACCGACCCTGACAGGCTGCGTGCGAGGCAACACGGCGGGAACCCTGGGTGAATACCGTAACGGGGCGCTGCTGGTGCAGGCGCTCGATGCCTCGAACATTGGCGGCGGCTACGTTCTCGACGCAGTGAACAAGAAATACGTCGCGGGCAGCAACTCCGTCCACTCCACGCTCGGTTATGCGACGGCCGGACTGCTCTGGGAGTCGACCGTGTTCTGGCATTGGGACGGCCCTTGTTACGGAACGGCAGGTTTCGCCGCCGAATACCAGGCCTGCGTCGTCGATCGAACCAAGATTTGCTGGCGCATCGACGCTCCGGTGGACCCAGACACCGAAAAAAAGGGCAAGAAGAAGAAGAAGAAGAAGGATGTACCGCCGCCGCTGCCGCTTCCCGGGCCCGTGCCGCCGCCGGCGCCGGTCGATCCGGGCCACGGGGTGACCGACACCACCATCGCCGGTGACAACAAGACCGGCCGGCTGTTCTGGAAGGAAATGGTCCCGGTGGAGTGAACCAGGCCGTGGCGGACGGGCCCTGCCCCGTCTGCCACAGCGGATCGTCGAGCGCGGAGTCGGAATATGACTGGTCGAATCTCACAGGAAGTCACCATGGAAAAGAGAGCGACAAGCAAGCGGTCGAAAGGCTTCACGCTGATCGAGCTGGTCATTGTCATGGTGGTCATCGCGATCCTCGCAGCCGTCGCCTATCCGTCGTACATCAGAAGCGTTCGCAAGGGCAATCGCACGGACGCCTATACCGCCTTGACCCGCGTGGCCGGAAACCTCGAAAGATTCTTCGCCACCAACGGCTCTTACACCACGGATGCGGCGCAACTGGGACTGCCGATCAGTGGCGGCAACGCCTATTCGGACGACCGGCACTACGTGGTCACGGTAGTGGCGGGTCCCACCGGCATTGGCACGAGTTACGCGATTACGGCCACCGCCGCGGCGGGCGATATGCAGGCCGACGACACCGGTTGCGCCGTTCTTTCCCTCGATTCGCTCGGGGTCAGGCTACCCGACCCGAACACCAGCCGGTGCTGGTAGTCCCCGAGTGCCGGCGCTCTGCCGCTAAAAGAGTTCGGGCCGCCTCGACCAGACCGGCGCCAGGGCAGGCAGGCCCGGCGCCACCGCCAGTTCCGCATCGATCCAGAGGTCGCCGACCGCCGCGAGCCGCGAGCCGACGAACACGAGCGGCAATCGCGGGCGCATCCAGGGCACGATGCCGGCTTCCTGGCAGAGCTGCTTCAGGCGCTTGCGGGGCCGCCCGGGATGCGGCCGCAGCGTCTCCCCGCCGGCCCGAAACCGCAGCTCGATCTCGCCCGCCGGGCGGGCGCCAAGGCCGCCCTGGGAAGTCGCGACCAAGCCAAAGCGGCCAAGGCCGGGACCCAGTTCCAGGCCCGACGGCGATGCCAGATCGAGGCGCATTGGCCCGCGCGGCGGTTCCGCGAGCGGACGCATGGCATAGAGCCGGCCGCGATAGCGCCGCAGCTCGCCACCGGTCCACCGGACGACGGGTTCCGCATCCACACGGGCCGTTACCAGGTCTTCGATGACGGATGCAAGCCTGGTGGTCGGTGGCGGACCGAGTCCCTGCTGATGGATCCACCAGCGCAGCAGATTGACCTGCCGTTCCCGTGGCAGGCGCTGGAGGCCCGTGATGGACAGGCGGCCGACATCCAGGAGGCCCGCGGCATCGGATTCGGCGAGGGTGGCCAGCAGCCGGGCCGCTTCTGCGAGGTGCCTGGCGCTTCTCGCCATGGTCGCGGACGCCCCGGGCCAACGCTCCCGCACGGCCGGCAGGACGCGCTCACGCAGCCAGCCGCGGTCGTAGCGCGTGGCGTTGTTCATCGGGTCCTCGATCCAGGCCAGGCCCGCCTGCCGGGCGTAGCCTGCCAGTTCCGCGCGATCGATATCCAGCAGCGGCCTGCCGTGCCAGCCCGGACCCAGATGAGCCCGGGACGGCATCGCGGCAAGGCCCGCGACGCCCGCCCCGCGCAGCAGCTGGATCAGCACGGTCTCCATCTGGTCGTCGCGGTGATGCGCCGTCAGCAGCCATTCGCCGGGCTCCAGCAGTTCTGCGATGGCCGCGTAGCGAGCGCTGCGCGCCTCGGCCTCCACGCTCTCACCCGGCGCCGGTACGAGACCGAGCCGGACGGTGCGAAGCGTCACGTCGATCGAACGGCAGAATTGCGCGCAGGCATCCGCCCAGGCCCGCGACCCGGGCTGCAGGCCGTGGTCCACGTGCACGGCGCGCAAGCGCAACCGCCCGCTGCCGGCCTGCAAGCTGGCCATCATGTGCAACAGCACGGTCGAGTCGAGTCCGCCGGAGAGCGCGACGCAGAACCTGGACGACGACCAGTCCGGCTCCAATGCCGCCAGGGCGGCGGCCAGGCGCTCCGGGCCGAAGGCCATGTCAGGCGCTGCCGTAGACCCCGAAGCCGCGCAGGCGCCGCTGGCGTTCGTCGAGCAACACCTCGATCGGCAGCGCCGCGAGCTTCGCGACCTGGCGTGCGAGGGTCTCGCGCAGCGACTCCGCCATCACCTGCGGCTCGCGATGGGCACCGCCCATCGGTTCCGGGATGACTTCGTCGATGAGATTCAGCCGCGACAAGCGCTCCGCCGTGATGCCCATCGCCTCCGCGGCGAGTTCGCGCCGGTCGGCGCTTTTCCAGAGGATCGAGGCGCAGCCCTCCGGCGAGATGACCGAGTATATGGCGTATTGCAGCATCAGCAGCCGGTCGCAGACGCCGATCGCGAGCGCGCCGCCCGAGCCGCCCTCGCCGATCACGCAGCTGACGATCGGCACGCGCAACTCGGCCATGTCGAAGAGATTGCGCGCGATCGCCTCGCTCTGGTTGCGCTCCTCCGAACCGACGCCCGGATAGGCGCCCGGCGTGTCGATCAGCGTGACAAGCGGCAGCCCGAAGCGCTCGGCCGTCTTCATCAGCCGGCGCGCCTTGCGGTAGCCCTCGGGTTTCGGCATGCCGTAGTTGCGGCGCACGCGCTCCTTCGTATCGCGGCCTTTCTGCTGCCCGATGACCATGACCGGCTCGCCGGCAAGTCGCGCAGGCCCGGCGACGATCGCCTGGTCGTCGGCGTACATGCGGTCGCCGTGCAGTTCCTGGAACTCCGTGAACACCAGCGGGATGTAATCGAGCACATAGGGCCGCTGCGGATGGCGCGCGAGCTGTGTGATCTGCCACGGCGTCAGGCTCGCGAAGATGCTGGTCGTGAGCGTCCGGCTCCGGGCGCGCAGTTTTTCGATCTCCTCACTCATGTTGAGCTCGGAGTCGTCACCGAGAAAACGCAACTCCTCGATCTTCGCCTCCAGCTCGGCGATCGGTTGCTCGAAATCGAGGAATTGCAGCGCCATCTGGGCAGTATAGAGGCGTCAGTCGACCCTGGGGCCGTACATGATTCGCACGCCGTCGCGCCCAACCAGCTGGCCGAGTCCCTCGAGCAGTGCGCGCGTCGGCCGCACCGACCATTCCTCGCCCAGCGACAGAGTCGCGCGCGCGCCGGATCCCAGGTAATGCACTGCGACGCCGCAGCGTCCGCCGGTGCAGGGCCGGAGCGTCTCCTCCAGGCGCTGGATGAACCGGATGTCCCCTGCGCCGGCCGGCCAGCGGATGATGAGCCGGCGCGCTTCGCGCTCGCGCAGTTCCTCGATCCGCGTCAGCTTTTTCGCATTGAGCCGCCAGTCCTCGATGAACTCGTCGAATCGCAACTGGCCCTCGACGACCAGGATCGCGTCACGCGCGATGATGGAACGATGCTGCTGGTAGACGTCGTCGAACAGGCTGACCTCGATGCGGCCGCTCCGGTCGTCGAGCACCAGCGTCATGCGCGGCCCGCGGCGTTTCACTTCGAGCACGAGGCCCGCGACCGTCACGTTCCTGCCGCTACCACCCCAGGACCTCTGATCCGCGGCAGGCCGCGGACCGCCGAGATCCGCGATGCGCGCCGCGACCAGCTGGCGCAATTCCTGCTCATATTCCGCGATCGGATGGCCGGTCAGGTAGAGACCGAGTGTGTCGCGCTCGCCCTGCAGCCGCAGCGATTCGCTCCATTCGGGTAGTGGAGTGACCTCGATCGGCGACGGAACGTTCGCCGCTGCCGGCTCGACCAGCCCGCCGAAAAGGTCGTCCTGGCCCGCGGCAACGGCGCGCGTGCTCTGCTCGCCGCGCTGCATGGCCGCCGGCAGCATGCTGGCAAGCGTCGCGCGGTTCTGCCCGAAGCAATCGAAGCATCCTGCCTTCACCATGGCCTCGAGCGTCCTTCGCCCGATCTGCCGGAGATCCACGCGGCCACAGAGATCGGCCAGGTCGCGGAACGCACCGCCGCGCATGCGTTCCAGAACGATGGTGTCGACGGCGCCCTGGCCAACTCCCTTGACCGCGCCCAGTCCGTAGCGAATCGAACCCGGCCCGGCCACGGTGAACTGGTACATCGAGCTGTTGACTTCGGGCGGCAACACCTCGAGGCCCATGCCGGTGCATTCGTCGATGAACGCGACGACCTTGTCCGTGTGGTCCATGTCGGACGACAGCACGGCCGCCATGAAGGCTTCCGGGTAATGGGCTTTGAGCCACGCGGTCTGGTAGGCCAGCAGTGCGTAGGCCGCCGAATGCGACTTGTTGAAGCCATAACCCGCGAACTTCTCGATCAGGTCGAAAATCTGGCCGGCGCGGGAGGCGGCGACGCCGCGCGCGACCGCACCGTCGATGAAGACCGAGCGTTGGGTGGCCATTTCCTCGGGGCTCTTCTTGCCCATGGCGCGCCGCAGCAGGTCGGCGCCGCCCAGCGTGTAGCCGGACAGCGTCTGCGCGATCTGCATGACCTGCTCCTGGTACAGGATCACGCCATAGGTCGGCTTCAGGATCTCCGTGAGGCTCGGATGCAGGTAATCGATCGGCCCGTCGCTGCGGCCGTGCTTGCGCGCCATGAAATCGTCCACCATGCCGGATTGCAGCGGTCCCGGGCGGAACAGCGCGACCAGCGCGACGATGTCGTCGAAGCAGTCCGGCTGCAGCTTGCGCACGAGATCTTTCATGCCACGTGACTCGAGCTGGAAAATCGCCGTGGTGCGGCAGGTCTTCAGCAGGCGGTACGTGTCGGCATCGTCGAGCGGCAGGCGCCTGATGTCGATCGGCGGCAGTCCTGTCGTCGCCCGCTCCGCGTTCACGAGCTTGACCGTCCAGTCGATGATCGTCAGCGTTCGCAGGCCCAGGAAGTCGAACTTGACCAGGCCGATATGCTCGACGTCGTCCTTGTCGAATTGCGTGACGACAGTCGTGCTCCCCTGCTCGCGATAGAGCGGGGCGAAGTCGGTCAGTTCCGACGGGGCGATGACGACACCGCCGGCATGCGTGCCGGCATTGCGCGCGAGGCCCTCGAGTCTCTGCGCGAGGTCGATGAGATCACGGACCTCGTCTTCGGCGCGGTAGCGCCGCGCCAGCTCCGGTTCCTTGTCCAGCGCGTCGGCAAGCGTGATGCCGAGCTCGAAGGGGATCAGCTTCGCGACGCTGTCGACGAATCCATACGGCAGCCCCAGCACGCGCCCCACGTCCCGCACCACGGCGCGCGCCGCCAGCGAGCCGAAGGTGATGATCTGCGAGACGCGCTCGCGCCCGTAGCGCTCCGCGACGTAATCGATGACGCGATCGCGACGCGCCATGCAGAAGTCGATGTCGAAATCCGGCAGCGAGACCCGTTCCGGGTTCAGGAAGCGTTCGAACAGCAGGTCGTGCTGCAGAGGATCGAGGTCGGTGATGGCGAGCGACCAGGCGACCAGCGAGCCCGCGCCGGAGCCGCGTCCGGGACCTACCGGGATGCCCTGTCCGCGCGCCCAGCGGATGAAATCGGCGACCACCAGGAAATATCCCTCATATCCCATCTCGCAGATGACCCGCAGTTCGTCCGCGAGGCGTTGGCGGTAGCGCGCCTCCTCGACCGGACGGATGACGAGCGCAGGCTCCGCAGCGAGCGCGGACAGTCGCGTCGCGAGCCCCGCCTCGGCCTGTCGGCGCAGGAATTCGGTGACCGTCGAATCGTCCGGCACCGCGAAGGCCGGCAGCCAGGTCTGCCCGAGCGACAGGGCAAGCGAGCACCGGCGCGCGATCTCGACGCTGTTTGCGATCGCCTCCGGCAGGTCGGCGAACAGCCGTGCCATCTCGGCCGGGCTCTTCAGGTATTGCTCCTGCGAATAGCGGCGTGGCCGGTCGGGGTCGTCAAGGCGGGCACCGTCGTGGATGCACACCCGGGCCTCGTGGGCCTCGAACTCATCCCGCTCGAGGAAGCGCACGTCGTTGGTCGCAACCACCGGCGCAGGCAGGTCGGCGACCAGCGACAGTACCGCAGCGACGTGCTCATCCTCACCGGCGCGGCCGGTGCGCTGGATCTCCAGGTAATAGCGGTCGCCAAATAACGCGAGCCACTCGGCGAGCAACGCGCGCGCTTCCGCGGCGCGGCCCGCCAGCAACGCGCGCCCGACATCTCCTTCCCCCGCACCGGACAGCGCAATGAGCCCGGCGGTCGTGACCCGATCGAGCCAGGCCCGCTCGAGCATCGGCCGGCCCCGGTCCTGGCCTTCCAGGTAGCTGCGCGATACGAGCCGGGTCAGGTTGCGATAGCCGGCCAGGCCCTGCGCGAACAGCGAGAGCCGGCTCGGCTCGGCACGCTCGCCTTCTTCGCGCAACCAGACATCGACGCCGATCACGGGCTTGACGCCCTGGCGCTGCGCTTCCCGGTAGAACTTCACCATTGCGAACAGGTTGCTCTGGTCGGTCAGCGCTACCGCCGGCATGCCGGCCTCGACCACCGCCCGCACCAGTCTCGGCACCCGCACGATGCCGTCTACCAGCGAATATTCGGTATGGAGCCGCAGGTGAACGAACTGCGGGCCCTGGCCTTTCGCTTCAACGCGGCGCATGGAGAGATCTTACCGGCGCGAAGCTCTGCCGGTGCAGTCGACAAGGACCGTGGTGCGCCAGCAGGCGCAGGTGGTCCGGCGTCGGGTAGCCCTTGTGGCGCTCGAAGCCGTAACCCGGGTAGACGAGCGCCACGCGCACCATCCAGGCATCCCGGCTGGTCTTGGCGAGAATCGAGGCCGCGCTGATTTCCGCGATCCGCGCGTCGCCACCGACGATCGCTTCGACGCTGCAGGCAAACCCGAGCATGGACAAGGAGGGGCAGCGATTGCCGTCGACCCGCACGTGGCCGGGCACAATGGGCAGCCCCAGCAAGGCGCGGCGCATGGCCAGCAGGCTCGCCTGCAACACGTCGAGCACGTCGATCTCGCCCGCATCGGACCAGCCGATGGCCCAGGCCAGCGCCTTCCTGCGGATCTCCTCCGCAAGCCGCGTACGATTCGGCTCGTCGAGTTCCTTGGAATCGCGCAGGCCGCGAACCGGGCGGGTCGGGTCGAGGATCACGGCCGCCGCCACGACCGGTCCTGCCAACGGCCCACGGCCAGCCTCGTCGACCCCCGCAACCGGGCCGCCGGTCGGCGCCCTGGCCCGGCGCACGATCATGCGCGTTGCGCCCGGACCAGTTCGAGGATGGCGT
>CAYZDW010000255.1:0-4569 GCA_964477175.1 uncultured Steroidobacteraceae bacterium
ACGTGCGCCTGCAGATGCCACTGCGCGTCTACAGCCGGGACGGGCGCCTGCTGGGGCAGATCGGCGAGCAACGCCGTGTGCCGGTGACCTGGGAGCAGATCCCGCCGGTGGTCTTGCAGGCGGTGCTGGCCGCCGAGGACGACCGCTTCTTCCAGCACCCCGGTGTCGACTGGCAGGGCGTCTTGCGGGCGTTCCTGGTCACGGCGACGACGATGGAGGTGTCGCAGGGCGGCAGCACGCTGACGCAGCAGCTGGTCCGGACGACGCTGATCACGAAGGAAAGGCAGCTGCGCCGCAAGCTGCGCGAGATCTTCCTGTCCCTGCAGCTCGAGAACGAGCTCTCCAAGCAGGAGATTTTCACGCTGTTCGTCAATACGCAGTTTCTGGGCCAGCGCTCGTACGGCTTCGCCGCCGCGGCCGAGACCTATTTCGGAAAGTCGCTGGCCGGGATCAACGCGAGCGAAGCGGCCCTGCTGGCCGGAATCCTGAAGGCGCCGTCCAAGCTCAATCCGGCGGCCAGCATCGAGCGCGCGACCGAGCGGCGGGCTTATGTGCTGCGCCGTATGAATGAGCTCGATTACCTGAACGACCAGGCCTACGAAGCCGCGCTCGCCGCACCGGTCTCCCGCGATTTGCACGGGCCGCGCGTCGAAGTCGATGCGCCCTATGTCGCCGAACTCGTCCGCCTGGCTCTTTACGACGAGTACGGCGAGGGCCTTTACACCGACGGCTTCCAGGTCGTCACGACTATCGACAGCCGGCTGCAGCGCGCGGCCGACGTTGCGCTCCGGAGCACGGTGCTCGAGTACGACCGGCGCCACGGCTATCGCGGCCGTGCCGGCCGGCTTGCGTTGCAGGCTGGCACGGACGCTGCGGCGCTCGCCCTTGAGCTTGAGCGCTACCCGGTTGTCGGCGGTCTGCTGCCCGCGGCCGTCGTCGCCGTCGGGCGCGACGACGCAACGGTCGTCGCGCGCAACCGCGAGCGTTACCGCCTGCCGATGGAGGGCATGCGCTGGGCGGGACGGGCCCAGGGTACTGAAGCGCCCGGCGCCGTGCCAAAGCGCCCCCGTGAGGTCGTCGCGGCCGGCGACGTGGTGTACGTGCTGCCGGCAGGCGACGATGACGCCTTGTTCGTGCAGCTACCCGAGGCCCAGGGCGCGTTCGTCGCGCTCGATCCGCACGACGGCGCCATCGTCGCGATGTCCGGCGGCTTCGATTACCAGGCCTCCAAGTTCAACCGCGTGACGCAGGCCCGCAGGCAGCCGGGGTCGTCGTTCAAGCCCTTCATCTATTCCGCCGCGCTCGAAGCCGGATTCACACCCGCATCGATCGTGCTGGACGCGCCGGTCGTCTACGAAGTGCCCGCCAGCGAAGACGGCACTGAGGAAGAGGAGGATTGGCGACCCGTCAATGATTCGCGCCGCTTCTACGGCCCGACGCGGCTACGCGACGCGCTGGCGCGCTCGCGCAACCTGGTCACGATCCGGCTGATGCGCCAGCTCGGCGTCGCCTACACGCGCGACTACGTCCAGCGCTTCGGCCTGCCCGAGGACCACATTCCCGCCG
The DNA here is from genome assembly GCA_964477175.1 of uncultured Steroidobacteraceae bacterium. GTDB lineage: Bacteria > Pseudomonadota > Gammaproteobacteria > Steroidobacterales > Steroidobacteraceae > SCUD01. The sequence continues at coordinate 1,567 of CAYZDW010000255.1, forward strand.
ACCTGACCGCAGCGCTCGGCACCGCCGAGCTGACGCCGCTCGAGATGGCCGCCGGTTTCGCGGTGTTCGCGAACGGCGGTTCGCGCGTGCCGCCTTACCTGATCGAGCGGGTGCTGGCGGCCGATGGCGCCGTCCTGAGGGAGGCCACACCCAGGATGGCCTGCGCCGACTGTGCGGCGCCCGCGGCGGACCAGATTGCACCCCGGGCGATCTCGGAAGCGAACGCCTGGATCATGACCGACCTCATGAGCGAAGTGATCCGAAGCGGCACCGGCCAGCGTGCGCGCGCACTCGGGCGCGGCGACCTGGCCGGCAAGACCGGTACGACCAACGATGGCCGCGACGCCTGGTTCTCGGGATTCAACGCCGACCTGGTCGCCACCGCCTGGATCGGCTTCGACCAGGAGCGGCCGCTGGGCGCCGACGAGGAAGGCGCCCACACGGCCTTGCCGATGTGGATCTATTTCATGCGCGATGCACTGCGCGGCCGTCCGGGACACCGGCTGCCGATGCCGGACGGCGTCGTCACGGCGCGCGTATCGCCCGATACCGGCGAACTCGCGGGCGGCAACGATCCGTCGGCCGTGTTCGAGTACTTCCTGGCCGAGCACCTGCCGGCGGGCTTCGACGGCGGAACAGGCGGCGCGCGCCCGGGCGCCCCGGCGCCGAAGAAATACGAGGAGCCCATCTTCTGATGCCGCGGCGATCCGCGCGTGCCGACATGTTGCGCCTGGCGCTCGCGCGCGAGGCGGCGCGCCTGATGATCGAACACGGCCTGCCGGACTACGGGCTCGCCAAACGCAAGGCGGCCGAGCGGCTCGGCGTTGCCGATCGCGCGGTGCTGCCGAAGAACACCGAGATCGAGGAGGCGCTAGCCGAGCACCAGCGGCTATTCGTGCCGGAGGCCCACGCCAGCGAGCTTTCCGCGATGCGTCGTGCCGCGCTTGCGGCAATGCGGCTGCTCGCGGACTTCGAGCCGCGTCTGGTCGGGCCGCTCCTGTCCGGCACCGCGACTGCGCACAACGACATCACGCTGCACCTGTTCGCGGACACGCCGGAAAGCGTCGCCGTCCAGCTGCTCGATCGCGGCATTCCGCATGAATTCGCCGAGCGGCGCATGAAGGTCCAGCGCGACGAGTTCGAGGCCTACCCGGCCGTGCGATTCACGGCCGGCCCGCATGGGGTGGACGCGACCATCTTTCCGCTGGACGGGATCCGCCAGGCGCCGCTCGGTCCGGTGGACGGCCGGCCGATGCGCCGGGCGACAGTGCACGAGGTCGAAGGATTGCTGGCCGCCGAGGCCTGAGTCAGCGTTTCTTGACCGGCACGTAGTCGCGCCGCACTGGGCCGGTGTAGAGCTGGCGCGGCCGGGCAATCCTCATCTCCGGGTCGGCGATCATCTCCTGCCAGTGCGCGACCCACCCTGCCGAGCGCGCGATCGCGAACATCACCGTGAACATCGAGCGCGGGATGCCGAGCGCCCGGTAAATGATCCCTGAGTAGAAATCGACGTTCGGATACAGCCGCCGGCTGATGAAGTACTCGTCCTTCAGCGCGATCGCCTCGAGTGCGAGTGCGAGTTCGAACAGCGGGTTGTCGGTCTGACCGAGCTTTGCGAGCACCTGGTGGCACATCGTGCGGATGATCGTCGCGCGCGGATCGAAGTTCTTGTAGATGCGGTGGCCGAACCCCATGAGCCGCACGCCGTCGGCCTTGTCCTTGACGCGTGCGAGGAACTCCGGGACCTGTTTCACGTCGCCGATCTTCTCGAGCATGTCGAGCACCGCCTCGTTCGCGCCGCCGTGCGCGGGGCCCCAAAGGGCCGAGACGCCGGCCGAGATCGCGGCGTAAGGATTGCAGCCGGTGCTGCCGGCGAGCCGCACGGTCGAGGTACTCGCGTTCTGTTCGTGGTCGGCGTGCAGGATGAATAAGAGGTCGAGCGCCTTCGCGTGCAGCGGGTCCACCTCATAGGACTCGCAGGGCACGGCGAAGTACATGTGCAGCATGTTGCTGCAGTAGTCGAGATCGTTGCGCGGGTAGATGAACGGCTGGCCAAGCGCGTGCTTGTAGGCGGCGGCGGCGATGGTCGGGATCTTGGCGATCATGCGGTGCGAGAAGATCTCGCGGTGATAGTCGTCGTAGATGTTCGTCGTGTCGTGGTAGAAGGCCGCGAGCGATGCGATAATCGCCGCGACCATCGCCATCGGGTGTGCGTTGTGGTGGAAGCCGCTGTACAGCCGCAGCAGCGACTCGTTCAGCATCGTGTGGCGCGTGATCGAGCGCGTGAACGAGGCAAGCTCGACCGCGCTCGGCAACTCACCCTTCAGCAGCAGGTAGGAAACCTCGAGGAAGGAGCTCTGTGCCGCGAGCTGCTCGATCGGGTAGCCGCGATACAGCAGCACGCCCGCGTCGCCGTCGATGTAAGTGATTCGGCTCTCGGTCGCGGCGGTCGCCAGGAAACCCGGGTCATAGGTGAACACGCCGTGGTCACGACCGAGGTTGCCGATGGCGAGCACGTCCGGCCCCATGCTGCCCGACAGCGTTTCGAGGTCGCTGGTGTTGCCGGTCGTCAGGTTCTTTAGCTGGTACTTGTCCTTGCTCATCGCGCCTCGATTCGCCACCTTCCGGGCCGTGCCGGCGGCAACTTTTGGAGCCTGTCATGCGGCACCATCGGAATCAAGGATGCTTTCGTAGCATCGCCTAGAATGTCCGGATGAGCGCGGCGATTGCGATCTATGTCCACCTGCCGTGGTGCGTCAGCAAGTGCCCGTACTGCGATTTCAACTCGCATGCGGCGCCCGAGCGCATTCCTGAGGAGGCCTACGTCACAGCCCTTCTTGCGGACCTCGACGCCGACCTGGACCTTGCGGCGGGGCGGACCGTCACGAGCGTCTTTCTCGGCGGCGGCACGCCCTCCCTGTTCGGCACGGGCGCGATCGGGGCGCTGCTCGCCGGCCTCGCTGCGCGCCTGCCATTCGCCGCCGACGTCGAGATCACGATGGA
>CAYZDW010000256.1:0-2985 GCA_964477175.1 uncultured Steroidobacteraceae bacterium
CGGACCGCCTGTCCGGCTACAGAGCGTCCGGCCTCCCCTCGATGCAGCAGATCCGCAACTTTTCCATCATCGCGCGCGTTGATCATGGCAAGTCCACGCTGGCCGACCGGCTGATCCAGGTCTGCGGCGGGCTCGAGGCGCGCGAAATGCAGGAACAGGTGCTCGACTCGATGGATCTCGAGCGCGAGCGCGGAATCACGATCAAAGCACAGTCGGTCATGCTGCGCTATCGCGCCGCCGATGGCGTCGAATACCAGCTCAATTTCATCGATACGCCGGGCCATGTGGATTTTTCGTACGAAGTGTCGCGTTCACTGGCCGCCTGCGAAGGTGCGCTCCTGGTCGTCGACGCAGCGCAGGGAGTAGAGGCACAAAGCGTTGCCAATTGTTACACGGCACTCGAGCAGGGCCTCGAGGTACTGCCGGTCATCAACAAGATCGACCTGCCGTCGGCGGATCCCGAACGCGTGATCGCGGAAATCGAGGAGATCATCGGCATCGAGGCGCACGACGCCGTGCGGGTCAGCGCGAAGACCGGCGAGAACATCGACCAGCTGCTAGAGACGCTGGTACGGCGCATACCGCCGCCGCGCGGCGATGCCGCGGCGCCATTGCAGGCGCTGATCGTGGATTCCTGGTTCGACAACTACGTCGGCGTCGTGTCGCTGGTGCGAGTCGTCAATGGTTCGCTGCGGTGCAATGACCGGATCCGCATCATGACGACGGGCCGCAGCTGGCAGGTCGACCAGGTTGGCCGTTTCACGCCGAAGCGGGTCGAGACCGAGTCGCTCGAGACCGGTGAGGTCGGCTGGGTGGTCGCGGGCATCAAGGAAATCGACGGCGCTCCGGTCGGTGACACGATCACGCATGAATCGCGGCCCTCCGATTCGCCGCTGCCTGGCTTCAAGTCCGTGCAGCCACGCGTGTTCGCGGGCCTGTTTCCGGTCCAGTCCGACCAGTACGAGGCGTTTCGCGACGCGCTGCAGAAGCTCAGGCTCAACGATTCCGCGCTGCACTACGAGCCGGAGGTGTCGACTGCGCTGGGCTTCGGCTTCCGCTGCGGCTTTCTCGGGCTGCTGCACATGGACATCGTCCAGGAGCGCCTCGAACGCGAATACGGCCTGGAACTGGTCACCAGCGCACCGACCGTGGTCTACGAGGTTCTCGAGCCCGGCGGCAAGGTGACTCGCGTGGATAACCCGGCGAAGCTGCCGGCCACGGTCGAAGAACTGCGCGAACCGATTATCCTCGCGAACATCCTGGTACCGCCCGAGCACGTCGGCCCGGTGCTCAAGCTGTGCCAGGAGAAGCGCGGCGCGCAGAAGAAGATGCAGCAGCTCGGCACGCAGATGTCGCTGCAATACGAACTGCCGCTGGCCGAAGTCGTGCTTGATTTCTTCGACCGCCTCAAGTCGGCGAGCCGCGGTTACGCGTCGTTCGACTACGAGTTCAGTCACTTCCAGCGCGCGCCGCTCGTCAAGCTCGACCTGCTGATCAACGGCGAGCGCGTGGATGCGTTGTCGATGATCATCCACCGTGAAAGCGCCTATCACCGCGGCCGCGAGCTGGTTGACAAGATGCAGGAACTGATTCCGCGTCAGATGTTCGAAGTGGCGATCCAGGCTGCAATCGGCGGGCAGATCATCTCGCGCGCGACCGTCAAGGCGCTGCGCAAGAACGTGCTCGCCAAGTGCTACGGAGGCGATGTCACGCGCAAGCGCAAGCTGCTCGAGAAACAGAAGGAAGGCAAGAAGCGCATGAAGCAGTTCGGCACGGTCGAGATTCCGCAGGAGGCATTCCTGGCGGTGCTCAAGGTCAGCAAGAAGTGATTACAGAGGCTGCCAATGATTCTTGATTTTTCGTTCGTGCTGGTGGTGCTGGCGCTGGTCAGCGGGCTCGTCTGGGGCGTGGATCGCTGGATCTTCGCGTCGCGGCGCGCAGCGCGCGGCATTGCGAAAGAGCCGCTGCTGGTCGATTACTCGCGCTCGTTTTTCCCGGTGATCCTCGTCGTTCTGGTGCTGCGCTCCTTTCTATACGAGCCGTTCCGGATCCCGTCGGACTCGATGATGCCGACGTTGATCCAGGGCGACTTCATCTTCGTCAACAAGTGGCGCTACGGCCTGCGCCTTCCGGTCGCGAACCGGGAGGTGCTGGATCTCGGCGAGCCGGCGCGCGGGGACGTGATGGTGTTTCGCAAGCCGTCCGATCCGTCGCTGGTGTTCATCAAGCGGCTCGTAGGATTGCCAGGCGACACGATCCGTGTGGTCGGCTCGCAGGTCTTCGTGAACGGGACGCCATCGCAGATCGCGCCCGGCGAGTTGTATTCCGGTCCCAAGAACGAGCAGTATCCGTTCACGCGGGTGGGCCAGGAGCAGTTCGACGGCGTGACCCATGCCATCATGCTGGACCCCGTCCGACCCGGCATGGAGGGCGAGTGGCGCGTGCCGGAAGGCCATTTCTTCATGATGGGCGACAATCGCAACAACAGCCGTGACAGCCGTTTTGGCGACGTGGGCTTCGTGCCCGAAGGCAATGTGATCGGCAAGGCGGAAGCGATCTGGTTGTCATTCAATCCCGGGCCGGGATCATTCCTGCTTTGGGAACGCATGGGAACCGGGATCCAATAGGGAGGCAGCGTATGCGAGACAGACAACGAGGCATGACGTTCCTCGGCATCATCGTGATCGTCATCGTGGTTGGCGCCTGGGTTTACGCCGGGATCCGGCTGGTGCCCAAATACCTTGAATACGTGCGCGTGGCGTCGACGCTCGAGAAGGTCCGCGACGAATACGAATCGAACCCGGAATCGACCGAGTTCATGCTGCGCAAGGCGCTCGAGCGGCACTTCGACATCGAAATGGTCACGGTCATCGATTCGAAGGACATCGAGATCAAGAAGGAAGGCGGGACCTTCTTAATGCGCGCGGCGTATGAGGACACCGTGCCACTCGTCTCGAACGTGTCGTTCCTGGTCACCTTCGACAA
>CAYZDW010000257.1:0-2848 GCA_964477175.1 uncultured Steroidobacteraceae bacterium
CGGCGGAGAATACCCGCCCACCGAGCGAGACCAGTGTCGGGACCAGCTTGTCGTTGGTCTTCGCGAAATCCTTGACGACGCGGGCGGCGGCGCCCGGATCGTCCTTCGAGAACGCGAGGATCAGCGGCCCCTTGAGACTGCCGGCGATGCACTCGTACGGCGTTCCAGCCACCGCGCGGCGCGCCAGCGTGTTCTTGACGACACGCATGTAGACGCCCGACTGGCGCGCTTTCGCGCGCAGCCCGGTGATCTGCGTTACCGTCAGGCCACGATATTCCGCCGCGACGACCGAATGCGCGACGCGCGCAACTGCCTGCACCTCAGTCACCATTGCCTGCTTGTCTTCAAGCCTGAGTGCCATTCCATCCTCCTGGCAGAAGATCCATCCACGGGCGCGCGTCGCCGCGCGCCCACCCTTGTGCCAACCGTCGCCGGCCGGCCGATGGCAACCTTCACCAGTGAACACTGACTCGGGTACCACCATCTGCGCAGGCACCCATTAAGGGGCCGTCGCCCCGCCTGCGGTCTTCGATCGTGTCTCCTCAGATTCCCAGCGACGCACGGTCCACGGCAACGCCGGGACCCATCGTCGACGACACCGTCACGCGCTGCACGTAGACGCCCTTCGACGTCGACGGCTTGGCCTTGTGCAGGTCCGCGAGCAGCGCCATCAGGTTTTCCTTCAGCGCGGTCGGCTCAAAGCTGGCCTTGCCGATCGTGCAATGGATGATCCCGGCCTTGTCGCAGCGATAGCGGACCTGGCCCGCCTTGGCGTTTCTGACCGCGCCGGCGACGTCCGGCGTCACCGTGCCGACCTTGGGGTTCGGCATCAGGCCGCGCGGGCCGAGGATCTTGCCGAGCTGGCCGACGACGCGCATCGCATCCGGGCTCGCGACGACGACGTCGAATTCGATCTGGCCCTGCTTGACCTTTTCGGCGAGGTCCTCGAGTCCAACGATGTCGGCGCCGGCCTCGCGGGCAGCGTCTGCATTCTTGCCCTGCGTGAAGACCGCGACACGGACCTTCTTGCCGGTGCCGTGCGGCATCACGGTCGAGCCGCGGACCTGCTGGTCGGACTTCGCCGGGTCGATGCCGAGATTGACCGCGACGTCGACGGCCTCGTCAAACTTCGCGCTCGCGAATTCCTTGACCAGCGCCACGGCCTCGTCGACCGTATATTGCTGGCCGGGCTTGAGCCGCTCGCCCCAGGGTTTCTGGCGCTTGAATACAGTGGCCATCTCAGATGCCCTCCACATCGACGCCCATGCTGCGCGCGCTGCCGGCGATGGTCCGTACCGCCGCGTCCAAGTCGGCCGCGGTCAGGTCGGGCATCTTGGTCTTCGCGATCTGCTCGAGCTGAGCGCGCGTGATCTTCCCGACCTTCTTGGTGTTCGGCGTGCCGGAGCCCTTCTCGATGCCGATTGCCTTGCGCACCAGCACGGCGGCCGGCGGCGTCTTCAGCACGAACGTGAAGCTGCGGTCGCTATACACCGTGATGATGACCGGGATCGGCAGGCCTTTCTCGATGGCCTGCGTCGCCGCGTTGAATTGCTTGCAGAACTCCATGATGTTGACGCCCTGTTGCCCGAGCGCCGGCCCGACCGGCGGGCTCGGGTTGGCCCCGCCCGCTGGTATCTGCAGCTTGATATAAGCCTGTACTTTCTTGGCCATCGTTCCCCGCTCCTCAGACTTTTTCCACCTGCCCAAAGTCCAGCTCGACCGGTGTCGACCGGCCGAGAATCTGCACCGCGACCTGCAGGCGGCTCTTCTCGTAATTGGCGGACTCGACCACGCCGGTGAAGTCGTTGAATGGGCCGTCGACCACGCGCACCAGTTCGCCCGGCTCGAACAGCACCTTTGGCCGTGGCTTCTCGATGCCCTCCTCGACACGGCGCAGGATCGCGTTCGCTTCCTTTTCCGTGATCGGAGCCGGCTTCTCCGGCGTGCCGCCGATGAACCCGAGGACCTTGGGCGTCTCCTTGACCAGGTGCCAGGCCTCGTCGTCCATCTCCATCTGCACCAGCACGTAGCCCGGAAAGAACTTGCGCTCGCTGCGGCGCTTCTGGCCGGCGCGCATTTCGACGACTTCCTCGGTCGGCACCAGCACGTCTCCGAACTTCTGATCGAGGCCGTGCAGCTTGACGCGCTCCTTCAGGCTCTGCGCGACCTTGTGCTCGAAGTTCGAGTACGCGTGCACGACATACCAGTTCAGCGCCACCTCAGCCTCCCTGCCCGGTCACATGCCTGGCGCCCCAGGCCAGCATCATGTCCACCAGCCAGAAGAACACGCCGAGCGCCAGTACGAACACGAATACGACCAGCGTCGTGCGCCAGGTTTCCTGGCGCGTCGGCCAGACCATCTTGCGCAGTTCGACGCGCGAAGCCTGGACGTAATCCCAAAGCTCGCGACCCGGTTGCGACCAGTAGAGCAGCACCGCGCTCGCCGCCATGCCGGCCAGCACCGCGAGGACCCGCAGTACCGCCGGCTGATCGCCGAACCAGTAATAGGTGACAACGCCGCCGAGCAACGCGGCCGCGGCCAGCACCAGCTTGAGGGCGTCGACCAATCCGACGCCGGCATTTCCTGCTTGCTCGTTCATCTGTTTCCGCTACGGGTGGCAGGGCAGGAGGGAATCGAACCCCCAACCTGCGGTTTTGGAGACCGCCGCTCTGCCAATTGAGCTACTGCCCTTCCGTTGCTGCGCTTACTTGATCACCTTTGACACGACGCCGGCGCCGACGGTGCGGCCGCCTTCGCGAATCGCGAAGCGCAGCCCCTCCTCCATCGCAATCGGCGCAATCAACTCCACCACCATCTTGATGTTGTCCCCCGGCATCACCATCTCGA
>CAYZDW010000258.1:0-12801 GCA_964477175.1 uncultured Steroidobacteraceae bacterium
CTGTTCATCGTGGAGGCCGGCCGCGTGCTGACGCCGACGCTGGCAGCCTGCCCCGAAGGCATCACGCGGAGCACCGTGCTCGGGATCTGCCGCACGCAGTCGATCGACTGCGAGGTGCGCGACCTTTCGCTGACCGAGCTGTACCGGGCGGATGAAGCTTTCTGCACGGGGACCATGGGCGAACTCGCGGGTGTCACCTGGGTGGACGGCAGGATGATCGGCGACGGCAGCGTCGGCCCGATGACGCGGAGGCTCTCGGCCCTCTATGCGGAGCGCACGGCCACCGGCGGCACGCGCGTCGTGGACTGATCTGATGAAGGGAGAGCGAATCATGCCGAGGGTGCTGATCGTCGCAATCGCGGTGCTGGCAGCCACCGGATGCGTAACGCAGCAGCCGCGGGCGCAGGCCGCCGGGCCGGGCTGCGGCGCGGATCGGCCTTTCTTCGAGGGCGGCGAGCTGGCAACGCTCTGGATGCGAACTTCCGCCGAATTCCGTGCCTCGGCGGAAGGAACCTACCGCTCGGCCCTGCAGGCGCTCCGCCAGGGCCTCGCCGATCCCAGCTGGTCGGCCGAGCCGTCACAGACCGGCGACCTGTCCGGTCTCCCACCCGCGGTCGTCATGGACATCGACGACACCGTGCTCGACAACTCGAAGGTCCAGGTGCGCATGGCCCTGCAAGGTACTTGCACGGCGGAATTTCCCGCGGTCTGGGACGGCTGGGTGGCCGAACGCGCCGCACCCGCGATTCCCGGCGCGGCGTCCTTCACCCGCGCCGCACGAGGGCTGAAGGATCCAGAGGGCCGCGCAGTGCGCGTTTTCTTCATCACGAATCGCGAATGCGGCACGCGAGCCGGCAGCGCCTCCCCCTGCGCCCAGAAGGCGGATACGCTTGCGAACCTCCGCGCGCTCTATCTCGATGCGCCGACGCTCGAGGCTGACCTGATGGTGAGGTGGGAGCGCCCCGAATGGGACAGCGAGAAGCTGTCCCGGCGCCAGCAGGTTGCGCGCGGTTACCGCATCGTGCTGAACGTCGGCGATGACCTCGCTGACTTCATCCCGGACGTGCGTCGCCAGTCACTGGCGGAACGCGAGAAGGCTCGCTGCCGCTATCGAGAATGGTGGGGCACGCGCTGGTTCGTGATTCCGAACCCGATGTACGGGTCGTGGCTACGCGCGCTCGGGAACGATCTCGACGACGCGCTCGCGCAGCCGCCGCCGGCGGATTGTGGCGATGCGGGCTGACGCGCCGTATGTGACGGACCTCAAGGACTGCGTCGAAACCGCTGCGCCCGGGCGGTGCTTGGCTTATGTTGACTCGCAGGTCCCTGAACCGGTGACATGCGATGACCCCGGCCGACGAACGCGTGCTCCAGCTGCTGCAGAAATGGCAGAAGAGCCTGGAGCTGCACGCCCGCTACGCCGGGCTGCCCGAGGACCAGTACTGGCTCGTGCAACCCTGGCCAAAGCATCAGCGCCCGACCAAGTGGGTCATTGACCTCGCGCGCCAGCGGCTTGTGGATCTCCAGAATATCGTGAAGACGCGCCTCGCGGCCGCTGATCCTTCGCTGTCAGAGGCGCTCGAACTGATGTCCTTCCTGACCAACCTCGTCGGGTCGCAGCATGTCGAACGCTTCGTGCCGGTCGCCGAGTCCGAGCGCGAACGTCAACTGGAAGCGGCGGCGCCGGCCAAACCGACCGGCACCTCGTCCACGTCGACCATGGTTAAGCCGGGGCGGACACCTGCGGCAAAATCCAAAGGCGCAGGCAAGAGCAAGCCCGCGAACGACTCGATAATCACCCTCGTCGTCAAGGACGCCGCGCGACTCATGAGCTGGGGACGCGAATGGCACGAGCTGCCGGAAGCCATCGCACGCATTGCAGACCGGCCTGACATCGCGCAGGTGCGGCAGATCCTGCGCAGCAAGCGCAGCGTCATCGAGCAGCGTGCGAACCAGCAGAACAAGCGCTGAATCATTACAATCCGCGCCCGCATGGATGAACAATCCACGATGGGCGCGCCGGCCGCCGGTTTCTTTCGCCGCCTGGCGGCCCTTCTCTACGACACCCTGCTGCTGTTGGCCGTACTGTTCGTCGGAACAGTCGTCCTGCTGCCGCTGACCGGAGGCAAGGGGATCACGCCCGCCGCGCAGGGACTGGGCATCTATTTCGCCTACCGCGGCTATCTCGCACTGCTCGCATTGGGATTCTTCGGCATGTCGTGGACACGGAGCGGCCAGACCCTCGGCATGAAAGCCTGGAATATCCGTCTCGAGACCGACGATGGAAAGACGCCAGGCTGGCCCGCTGCGCTCGTGCGCTTCGCATTCGGCCTCGCGCTCGCGAGCGCCGTCGAACTCGGCCTGCGCCTGGCCGGCGAACCCGGCTGGTCGGAGCGCGATCTCGCGGCCGGCGCCTTGCTGCTGCCGCTCGCCGTCAATTTCGCCTGGATCGCATTCGATGTTCGCGGCCGGACCCTGCAGGACCTGGCGTGTGGTTCCCGCCTCGTGCGCCTCGGGCAGCGATCGGATTAGTGCGCGCGCCGGATCGCAACGGTCGCGATCACGGCCAGCAGCAGCGTCGGCCCCCAGGCCACCAGCAAGGGATTGAGCTCGTAGACCTGGCCGCTGTTCTCGAGCGTCTGCGTCAGCAATATGAAGAGTACGCCCGCCATGATGCCGAGCACGGTGCGCGCGCCGGCTCCGGCCGAGCGCAGCGGTCCCAGTGCGAACGGCACCGCGAAGATGCAAACCATGACGGCCGCGAACAGGCGCGCGATCCGCGACCAGAACGCGATTTCCCAGGCCCGCGAGTCGAGGTCGTTGGCTTTCAGATGCCTGAAATAGGCGTACAGGTCCGTGAGCGGCAGTGACCTTGGCTCGGTGACCGCGAGGCCCAGGAAGTCCGCGTTGAATTGCGCGCCGGCCTCCTCCTGGTCCCGGCCGCGGGCCTCGATGCGTCCGCTGTCGAGACGCGTCTCGGCGTAATTCGACAGGATCCAGCGGCCCGCTGCGTCCTCCGACGCGGTTTCCGCGCGCGCCACCAGCCGGAGCCGGTGATCGTCACCGAGCTCGTAGACATAGACGCCACCGAACAGGTTGTCGGCTGCCTGATTCCGCACGTTCACGAGCCGTGATCCCTGTCGCACCCAGGCGCTGCTGCTGCCGGTGAATTCAAACTGCGAGAGCAGGCTGAACAATTTGTGCTGGCGTGCGTACTGGCCCGCGGGTGGCGCTAAATACTCTCCGAGCAGCCACATCAGCACGGCAACGGCAAGACCCGCCAGCGCGGCCGAGCCGGCGATGCGCGCGATCGACACGCCGGCGGCGCGCACGATGGTCAGTTCGCTGTCGCGCGCCAGTGCGCCGAGGCCGAGGATCGCGCCGATCAGCGTGCCGATCGGCAGCAGTTCGTAAGCCCGCTGCGGCAGCGACAGCATCGTGTACAGGAAAGCGTCGCCGACCTGGTAGCGGCCCAGGCCGATTTCGTCCTGCTGGTCGATGAAGGTCACGAGCGTCATCAGCGCCAACAACACGGCCATGACCATCAGCGTGTGGATCAGGATGGTGCGCGCAAGGTAACGGTCGAGCAGCGTCATGCCGTGCCCTTCAATGCTGTGCCCGCAGCAGGCTGCCGCCAGATCGTCAGCGGACTCTGCCGATGCAGCAGTACGAGACCCGCGACCACGACCAGTGCGTGCACCCACCAGGCGCCGACCTGCGGCGGGATACGACCTCTTTCGATCCAGACCTCGGCCGCCGAGACGAGATTGGAATAGACGAAGTAGATCAGGATCGCGATCGCGACGCGGGCATAGCGACCCTCGCGTGGTCGCAGCGCCGCGAGCGGAACCGCGACCAGAGAGAGCACCAGCACCATGACCGGCAGCGAGACGCGTCGTTGCAGCTCGGCCATGTCCGCGAGCGCGGCGGAACCGATCAATGCGCTGATCGGCTTGCGTTCAGGATCGTCGCGGCCCGCGCCGGGCTCAGGCACGACGACCGGGATCCCATGCTCGACGAAGCGGACGCGCCGGAAATCCGCCTGCCCCGGCACGCCCTCGATGCGCTCGCCGTCGTGCAGCACGATAAGTTGCGTTTGGCCGCCGTCCAGCACCCTCTGCTCGGCCCAGGCCGCGGTCACCACCTCGACGCGTTCATCTACGTAGCGCTGCACGAACACGTTGGCAAGCCGCCCTCCGGGGTCGCTGCGTTCGGCGTAGAACACTGCCTTGCTGCCGGCGAAGGTCCGGAAAGCGCCCGGTTCCAGCTGCCCGAACTGGGCGTCGCGCATCGCCCTGCTGCGCAGTTCCTCGGCGCTGTTGCGCGCCGCCGGACCGACCTCGAACGTGAGCCAGGCGAGCGCCGCAGCGACGGGCAGCGCGAGCGCATAGACCGGCAGGTAGAGCCGCGCTGGCCCGACGCCGCAGGCGCGCACGGCGGTCATCTCGCTCTCGTGATAGAGCCGGCCCAGCGCCAGCATGACGGCGAGCAGCATGCCGATCGGCACGAGCAGCACGAGGTTCTGCAGCGTGGTCAGGCCGATCAGCGCGAAGACGACATCGCGCGGGAAGCCGTGCTCCGCGGCCAGTCCGAGAATCCTGGCGAGCTGGTTGCTGACCAGAATCGCAAGCAGCACCGCCGTGACGGCCAGCCACGAAACCGCGACCTCGCGCAGGACATATCGGTCAAACGTGCGAAACAAGGCGGTTATCGTGCGGACCCCGGCGCGCGGGTTCGTCCTTTTCGATTAAACTGGCATGCACACGGTAAACCAGCGTCGCAGCGCACTCAACGGGCACGACCCGCTGGCCGGCGGCGCAATCAGGGGATGGTCGATCATGCAGTTCTACGCCACAGGCGCATCCGCAGCGCGGCAACGTACGGCCTGCGCCATCGTCGGCATCCACGAGCGAGCCGCCGTGTCCGGGCCCGCACGCGATCTGGACCGCGCGAGCGGCGGCGCCATCAGCCGCGTGCTCAAACGCGGCGATTTCAGCGGCAAGTCCGGCGACGCGCTGCCGATCGTCGGCACCCGTGGCGGACCCGCCGAGCGCCTGCTGCTGGTCGGTCTCGGCGCCCGCAAGGGCTACAACCGCAAGGCCTATCGCCGTGCGGTCGTCGCAGCGACCCAGTGGCTCGCAAAGAGCGGCGCTGCCAACGCCGTGCTGTACCTGCCCCGCGAGCCGATTCCGGGCCTGGATGCGTATTACGCCGCACGCCTCGCGGTCGAGAGTGTCGCTGCAACCCTTTACCGGATACCCGACCTCAAGTCAGGCCGCAAGCCGCCGCGACCAAAGCTCGCGAGGCTTGGTATCGGCGTGCGCACGGCGGACCTTGCAGCCGCGCGTCGCGGCATCGGCGACGGCCGTGGCATCGCCACTGGCATGGCATTGACCCGCGATCTCGCCAACCTGCCCGCCAATGTCTGCACGCCGGCTTACCTTGCCGGCGCCGCCCGCCGGCTGGCCGGCGAGCACCGCAAAGTCCGCGCGCGCGTGCTCGATGAGCGCGCGATCCGGCGGCTCCGGATGGGATCCTTCCTGTCGGTGACGCGCGGTTCCGACGAACCAGCCAGACTCATCGTGCTGGAGTACCGCGGGACGCGCGCTTCCATGGCCCCGGTCGCGCTGGTCGGCAAGGGCATCACCTTCGACTCCGGCGGTATCTCGCTGAAGCAGCCGCCCGCGATGGACGAGATGAAGTTCGACATGACGGGCGCCGCAAGCGTGTTCGGCACGATCAAGGCGCTGGCCACGATCGGCGCAGCCGTCAATGTCGTCGGCATCGTGCCGACCTGCGAGAACATGCCGAGCGGACGCGCGACCAAGCCGGGCGACATCGTCACGTCGATGTCCGGCAAGACGATCGAAGTGCTGAACACCGATGCCGAGGGCAGGCTGATCCTGTGCGACGGCATCAGCTACGCGCGGCGCTTCAAGCCGCGCGCGGTCGTCGACATCGCGACGCTGACGGGCGCCTGCGTGATCGCGCTGGGTGCCCATTACTGCGGCCTGTTCTCGCCCGACGACCGGCTCGCGGCCTCGCTCGCAGCGGCCGGCGAGCGCTCCGACGACCGTGCCTGGCGCATGCCGATCGCGGAGGAATATTCCGAGCTGCTCAAGAGTAACTTCGCCGACCTCGCCAATGTCGCGGGCCGCGAGGCCGGCGCCATCACCGCCGCCTGCTTTCTGTGGAAATTCACCGAGGGCCTGCGCTGGGCGCACCTGGACATCGCGGGCACCGCCTACCTGACCGGCAGCCAAAAGGGCAGCACCGGCCGGCCCGTGCCACTCCTGGTGGACTGGCTGTTGCGAGGGGACTGACGCGATGGCGATGCCGCGCGTGGATTTCTACGTGCTGGCCAGCACCGATCCCGCAATGCGGCTGCGCTTCGCATGCCGGCTGGTCGAAAAGGCCTGGTTGCGGGCGCACCGGGTCCGGGTGCAGCTCGATCCCGGCGGCGACGGCGCGGCATTCGACGTCCTGCTGTGGACCTTCGCCGATCGCAGCTTCGTGCCACACGAGCGCCTGACTGCGGATGGCGCGCCAACCGGTCGGATCACGGCACCGGTGGTGATCGCGGAAGGCGATGCTGCCGGCACGGGCGACAAGGACCTGCTGGTGAATCTGGCCGCCGGCGTGCCGTCCGGGTACCAGAGTTACGCGCGCATTGCCGAGGTCGTCGACGCCGACGACACCAGGCGCAAGCTCGGTCGCGACCGATTCCGCTTCTATCGCGAGCAGGGCATGCAGCCCGAAACGCATGACATGGGGGACGAATCGTGAATCGCGACGCCTTGAATGAACCGCCGATCCTGACCGACGTCGTGGAACTGCATGCGACCGGCAGCTTCCCCCGCCCCGACCGGATCGACGAGCCCGCGGGCGCCTACGCTTCGGGCTTGCTGTCGGACGACGACATCGCCGCACTGCAGGCGGCGCTGGTCAGCCGGATGATGAACCTGACGGACGAGCTGCTGCACGCCGCAGCGCGCGAGATCGAAGCCGTCATGTTCGAGCGCGTCATCGACCGCTTGCGCGCGGCCCTGCCGGAACTCGTCGCCGCGGCCTTGCGTGAACACCTCGCCACGGACGGGGACTGACGCGGCCACCGGGTCCATGGACAAGACCTATTCCCCGAAGGACATCGAGGAGCGCATTTACCGGCACTGGGAACAGGCGGGCCTGTTCGTGCCGGCTGGCGATGGCCCCGCCTACTGCATCGTCATTCCGCCACCCAATGTCACCGGCACGTTGCACATGGGGCATGCGTTCCAGGACACGATCATGGATGCGCTCACGCGCTTTCACCGGATGTCGGGTGACCGGACCTTGTGGCAGCCCGGCATGGATCACGCCGGCATCGCGACCCAGATGGTCGTCGAAAGGCAGCTGAACGCCGAAGGCTTGAACCGGCACGACCTGGGCCGCGAGCGGTTCACCGAGCGTGTCTGGCGCTGGAAGGAGCAGTCGGGCGGCACGATCGCGCGCCAGATGCGGCGCCTCGGCGCCTCCGTGGACTGGAGCCGCGACCGCTTCACAATGGACCCTGGCATGTCGCAGGCCGTGCAGGAGGCTTTCGTGCGCCTGCACGAGGAGGGCCTGATTTACCGCGGCAAGCGCCTGGTCAACTGGGACCCTGTGCTGAAGACCGCGCTGTCCGACCTCGAAGTGTTGTCCGTCGAGGAAGAAGGCAGCCTCTGGCACATCCGCTACCCGCTCACCGACGGCGGCGGCCACCTCACAGTCGCGACGACGCGGCCCGAGACGATGCTCGGTGACACCGCTGTCGCCGTGCATCCGGAAGACGAGCGCTTTCGGCAGTTCGTCGGGCACCGCATCGCGCTGCCGCTCTCGGGCCGGGAGATACCGGTTGTCGCGGATCCTTTCGTCGACCCGGCTTTCGGCTCGGGCTGCGTCAAGATCACGCCCGCCCACGATTTCAACGACTACGAGACCGGGCAGCGTCATGGCCTGCCGCTCCTCAACATACTGACGGCGGACGCGGCAATCGCCGACGCGGCGCCCGAACGGTACCGCGGTCTCGACCGCTTTGAGGCGCGCAGGCGAGTCGTCGCCGACCTCGAAGCGGCGGGCCTGCTCGCGAAGGTCGAGGCACATCGGCTCATGGTTCCGCGCGGCGACCGCAGCGGCGCGGTGATCGAGCCCTGGCTGACGGACCAGTGGTACGTTCGTATAGAACCACTGGCGGTGCCGGCGATTCGCGCAGTCGAAGAAGGGCGCATCCGTTTCGTGCCCGAGAACTGGGACCGGACCTATTTCGAGTGGATGCGCAACATCAAGGACTGGTGCATCAGCCGCCAGCTCTGGTGGGGTCACCGGATACCCGCCTGGTACGACCCGGCCGGTGCGGTGTATGTCGGGCGCAGCGAGGCCGAGCTGCGCGCCCGCCATGGCATCGAAGCAGGCATCCCGCTGACTCAGGACGAGGACGTGCTGGACACCTGGTTCTCGTCGGCGCTCTGGCCGTTCTCGACGTTGGGCTGGCCGGGCGACAACCCGGACCTGCGACGCTTCTATCCGACCTCGGTGCTGGTGACTGGATTCGACATCATTTTCTTCTGGGTCGCCCGGATGATCATGATGGGGCTCAAGTTCACGGGCGACGTGCCATTCCGCGAGGTCTACGTCCATGGCCTGATCCGCGATCACGAAGGCCAGAAGATGTCGAAGTCCAAGGGCAACGTGATCGATCCGCTCGACATCGTCGACGGCATCACGTCAGACGAACTCGTCGCGAAGCGTGTGAGCGGCCTCATGCAGCCGCAGCTCGCGCCGGCGATCGAGAAGGCCACGCGCCGGCAGTATCCAGAGGGCATCGCGGCCCACGGCACGGACGCGCTGCGCTTCACCTTCGCCTCGCTCGCGACGCAGTCGCGCGACCTGCGCTTCGACCTCGGCCGGGTCGAGGGTTATCGCAATTTCTGCAACAAGCTCTGGAATGCGTCGCGCTACGTGCTGATGGCCACGGACGCGGACGATGACGACGGCCCCGAGACGCACTCGCTGGCGGACCGCTGGATCCGCTCGCGCCTCGATGCGGCGATCCTGGCGGTGCGCGAGAGTTTTGCCCAATACCGGTTCGACCTGGCGGCGCGGGCGGCCTACGAATTCACCTGGTACGAGTTCTGCGACTGGTACCTCGAGTTCAGCAAGCCCGTCCTGCAATCGGCAACCAGCCCACCGGCGGAGCGTCGCGGCACGCGGCGCACGCTCATCCTCGTGCTCGAAGCCCTGTTGCGCCTGCTGCACCCGTTGATGCCGTTCATCACCGAGGAAATCTGGCAACGCGTCGGGCCGCGCGCCGGGAAGTCCGGCGATTCGATTGCGCGTCAGCCCTTCCCTGCCGCAGAACCCGGCGCATCCGACCCGCGGGTGGAGGCCGAGATGCGTTGGGTCATGGATTTCATCCTGGGGATACGCCGCATCCGCGGCGAGCTCGACATCGCCCCCTCGCTGCGGCCATCGGTGCTGCTGCAGGACGCTGCCGGGGACGACCTCGCGCGCTACACAAGGAACGCAGCCTCCATCCAGCGCCTGGCCGGCATCAGCGAAGCGAGGGCGCTGGCCGCTGGCGAGTCCGCGCCGCAGGCCGCCACGGCGCTGCTCGGCGACATGAAGATCCTCGTGCCGATGGCGGGCCTGATCGACGTCGACGCGGAACTCGAACGCCTCGGCAAGCGTCGGATCAAGGTCGAGCAGGACCTGGCGCGTGCCGCCGCCAAACTCGGAAACGACGATTTCGTGCGCAATGCCCCCGCCGGGATCGTGGACCAGGAACGGGCACGGGTCGAGGAGTTCAAGCGTGAACTGGCGCAACTTGCGGACCAGCTCAAGCGGGTAGCCTCGCTGCGATGAATGCGCTGATCGATGCACCGGACCGCGAACGCGCCCTGCTCACGGCGGCGCTCACGAGCCTGAACCAGATCGTGCTGGGCAAGGACCGTGAAATCCGCCTTGCGCTCTGTTGCCTGCTGGCCCGTGGTCACCTGCTGATCGAGGACATACCGGGCGTCGGCAAGACGACGCTCGCGCACGCACTTGCGCGCGTGCTCGGGCTTTCCTTCCAGCGCATCCAGTTCACGAGCGACCTGTTGCCGGCCGACGTGATCGGGGTTTCGGTCTACGACCGGGGCAGCGGCCGCTTCGTGTTTCACCGCGGGCCGGTGTTCGCCCAGCTCATGATGGCCGACGAGGTCAATCGCGCGACACCAAAGGCCCAGAGCGCGCTGCTCGAGGCCATGGAGGAGCGCCAGGTCACGGTTGACGGCGAGACTCACCTGTTGCCGGAGCCGTTCTTCGTCGTCGCCACGCAGAATCCCTCATTCCAGATCGGGACCTTCCCGCTGCCGGAATCGCAGATCGACCGTTTCCTGATGCGCATCGAACTCGGTTATCCGGCACCCGGTCATGAACGCCAGCTGCTGCGTGGCCGCGACCGCCGCGATCTGCTGGCCGACCTGCCGGCGGTGCTCGATCCGGCCGTGGTCCTGTCATTGCAGCGCCGGATACCCGAGCTGCACGCGAGCGATGCGCTCCTTGATTACGTACAGGCGCTGGCGCGCGCCTCGCGTGACAGCGGCCAGCACCAGGCTGGCTTGTCGCCACGTGCGGTGATCTCGCTGCTGCGCGCCGCGCAAGCCTGGGCTTTCCTGCATGGCCACGCCGGCGTGCTGCCGGAGGATCTGCAGGCGGTATTGTCCGCCGTTGTCGGCCACCGGCTGCGCCCGCGCGATGCCGCGGATGCGCGCCGTCCGCTCGAGATGGCGGCTGCCTTGCTGAAATCGGTGCCGATACCCTGACCGGCGCAGCGCGGGGGTCCGAATGCGGTTGACCGGGTATTTCAGACGGCGGGTGCAAGACTGGATCCGACGGCGCCAGGGAGCGGACCGCGGTCCGGTGACATTGCGGCGTGGCCGCATCTATATCCTGCCGACCGGCCTCGGCATCGCCTTCGGGCTGATGTTGTTCGCGATGCTGCTCGGCTCGCTGAACTACGCGAACAACCTCGGGCTGGGTCTCACGTTCCTGTTGGCGTCGCTCGGGCTCGTGACGATGCAGGCCTGTCACCGCAACCTCGAGACGTTGATCGCGCGCGAAGCCGGAACCGAGCCGCCGTTCGCGGGCCAGGATGCGATTTTCCACCTTGCGCTCGCCAATCCCGGCGGCGCCGCCCGCTGCGATCTCGAGGCGACCGCCGCGAGCGCGCACGAGCCGGTCTCGATCGGGGCCGGCGGCGAGGCCACCGTGAATCTCAGAGTGCCGACCCGCCGCCGCGGCTGGGTGGTGCTCGACCGCGTCGAAATCGCGACGCGATTCCCGTACGGACTGTTCCGGGCCTGGGCAGTCCTGCATCCGGGCCTGCGCTGCCTCGTCTACCCGCGCCCGGCCGCGGATGCGCCCCCGCCGCCGCCGGCGCCCGGTGCGGGCGGCGGCGGCACGGCGCGGCGCGGCGACGACGACTTCGCCGGTCTCAAGGATTACCACCCGGGCGATCCGCCACGTCACATCGCCTGGAAAGCCTACGCGCGCGGCGGCGAACTGCTGATCAAGGAATTCAGCGGGGCCGCGGAACCGGTGCCGATTTTCGATCTGGACCAGACGCCGGGCGGGGACCTCGAATCGCGACTGTCGGTGATGGCGCGCTGGATTGTCGATGCGCATGGGCACGGCCAGACCTTCGGCCTGCGCCTGCCTGGTCTCGAGATCCCGCCGCAGCCGGGTGAGCAGCAGCGCCGCCGCTGTCTGGCCGCGATCGCCGAGTACCAAGCGCCGGTGGATGCGCATGTTTGATCCGGGCGAACGCTTCCGGCGGCTTGGCTGGACGATGGCCGCCCTGGTCGCGGCGCTCGCGTCGCACATGCCGCACCTGCGGCTCTGGGTCACCGGATTCGTGCTCGCGATCTGCGTCTGGCGGCTGCTCGCCGAGCGCCGCGGCTGGCGGCTGCCAGGCGCCGCGCTACGCGCGGTGATTGCGCTCGGCGCCACCTTGGGCGTGGTCGCCAGCTACACGACCATCACCGGTCTCGACGGCGGCACCGCGCTGCTCGCCCTGATGGCGGCCCTCAAGCTGCTCGAGACCCGCGCCCCGCGCGATCACGTCGTGCTGATCTTCATCGGCTGGTTCCTGTGCCTGTCGGCATTCCTGTACGCACAGGACATCCTGACCGTCGCCTGGGTCGTGCCGACCGTCTGGTTGCTTGCGGCTGCGTTGCTCGAGGTCGCGCGCCGCGGCCATGGCGGCCCGGCGCCGGCTCCATTTCGCACCACTGCCGGGATGTTGGTCAAGGCGCTGCCGCTGGCGCTCGTGCTGTTCCTGTTCTTTCCGCGCATCGCGGGCAGTTTCTGGGGCGTACCTTCGAGCGAGCGCGCATTGACCGGTCTGACCGACGAGATGTCACCGGGAGACATCTCGGACCTGACGTTGAGCGACACGGTTGCATTCCGGGTGCGTTTCAAGGGCAAGCCGCCGCCGCCGGCGGAACGCTACTGGCGTGGCCCGGTGCTGAACGAATTCGACGGCTATACCTGGTCGCGTGGCGACAGCCAATTTTATTTCCGGCCGCGCGTGCGTCATCTCGGGGAACCCGTCGACTACACGGTCACGCTCGAGCCGACCGGCCAGCGGATGCTGTTTGCACTCGACATGGTCGACCAATGGCCGGCAGCCATGGCGCAGCAGACCGGGGACTACCAGCTTCGAACCAGGAACCCCGTCAATTCCGTGCTGCAATACGCTGCGCGCTCTTATCCGCGCTATCAGGCCGGAGCGCAGCCCTC
>CAYZDW010000259.1:0-3773 GCA_964477175.1 uncultured Steroidobacteraceae bacterium
GAAACGCCGACAAACCCTGCAGCGTCGTCGCGACCGGCGCACCGAGGATCTCGGCGAGCAGGCGCAGTTCCGTGGTCGCGTCGACCGCGCCCCAGCCGCAGAAAATACCCGGCCGTTCAGCCCGGCGCAGGAGTTCCGCGGCCCTTGAAATGTCCGCGGGCGCGGCCTTGTGGCCGGCACGAGGCAGCGGCATGAACGCCGGAATGTCGCCGACTTCGCCGGGCATCAGTTGCAGGTTGACCGGGATCTCGACGAACACCGGACCCGGTTCGCCGCTCATCGCGAGACGGCAGGCCTCGTAAATGACCGGCACGACTTCGGCATGCGTATCGACGCGCCATCGGCCCTTGGTAATGGGTGCGAGCAGGGCATGCTGGTCCATGTCGTGCAGCTGGTAGGCACGGCCGGTGTCGCGACGTATGCCGCCCGCGATGACGAGCATCGGGATTCCGTCGAGAAAGGCCTCGCCGATGCCGCTGGCGGCATGGGTCACGCCGGCGGCCGGCACGATCAGGAGCGCCCCCAGCCCTGCGCCGCTGCGGCTGACCGCATCCGCCATGAATGCGCCGCCGCCCTCGTGCGCGACCAGCACCGGCGTGATCGCATCGGACGCCGCGAACTCGTCGTAAAGCTCGGTGTTGTGAACCCCGGGGATGCCGAAGGTATAGCGGACGCCGAGCTGTTCTAGAGCATGGCGGGCGAGCCACGCCGCGGTCTTCTGCATGGAATCTCCTGGCCGGCGCGAGGCAGCGCGGAGAATACTGCATTATCTGGGCGTTTGAGCAAAGGGTGCTGCGCCGCAGGCGCCAAGTCTCCTCAACCCATCAGCCGCCGATCATGCGCCACTCGCCTTCACCGAAGCGGCAGGCGTTGCCACGCTTGGTGATCCGGTGGCCGTCAAATTCGCGCATCAGCGTGAACCGACGGCAGACGCGATCGTCGCGCTTGAAACGGCCTTCCGGCGTCAGTGTGTACCTCATGCCCGAGCGAGCGCCGTCCCAATGGACGCGGCGTCCATCGTCGAGCAGTTCCAGCGAATGACCGAAACAGGCATGGTCGTTGCGGTCCATGTCGCGCCCGATCTCGCGGCCGATGATCGCGCCGATCGTCGCGCCGGCGAGGATCGCGATCAGGCGGTTGTCGCCGCTGCCGACCGTTGAGCCGACCGCTCCGCCGACGACGGCGCCGATAACGGTGCCGACGCGATCGCGGTCGCAACGGCCCTCGCGGATTCCGTAGTCATCATTCCAGCGATAGCCCGTATAGCCGACATAGTAAGGGTCGTGCTTCGCACGCCAGCCGTGAGCCGGGGCGTGCGACGGCGGATCGGCAAGCGCCACCGGGGCGCTCATCAACGCGGAAGCCAGCAGGGTCATCGTGGCAGTCAGCATTCTGCGGTGGCGCAACATGGGTTTGTCCTCGCGTCGCCTGCAAAACCGGGGCGGCAGGCTCGCGCACAGTCTAGCGCGGCGGCGGCTGAACCAATGCTGAAGAGCCCCGCGAGCGACTGATTCTGTGACCCGCCGCACGGGCCGGTCCGCGTCGGCTCAGAACGCGTTGATGCCGGTCAGCTCGCGTCCGATCGTGAGCTGGTGGATGGTCTCGGTGCCTTCGTAGGTGATCACGCTCTCGAGATTGAGCGCATGCCTTATCGGCACGTATTCGGCGCTGATGCCCGATCCGCCCAGCATGTCCCTGGCGTCACGCGCGACGTCGATTGCCATGCGGCAGTTGTTCCACTTGGCGAGCGATACCTGGGTGGGATGCATGCGGCCGGCATCCTTGAGCCGGCCGAGCTGCAACGACAGGAGCTGCGCGCAGGTGATGCCGCGGGCCATCTGGGCGAGGCGGATCTGGATCGCCTGATTCGCGGCCAGCGGACGGCCGAACAGGACCCGTGACTGCGTGTAGTCGAGCAATTGCGCGAGGCAGGCCTGCGCCGCGCCGATGACACCCCAGGTGATGCCGTAACGCGCCTGCGTCAGGCAGGACAGCGGAGCCTTGAGCCCGATCGTGCTGCCGGGCAACAGGTTCGCCTCCGGCACCACGACATCCTCGAGGTACAGCGCGCCAGTCGACGAGGCGCGCAGCGAGAACTTGCGCTCGATCTCCGGCGCGGCGAATCCGCGCATGCCTTTCTCGACGATGAATCCGCGGATGCCCTCGTCGGTCCTCGCCCACACGATCGCGAGGTCCGCGATCGGCGCATTCGTTATCCACATTTTCGCGCCGTTCAGCACCCAGTCCCGGCCACGCCGCTTCGCGTGCGTCTTCATGTTGCCGGGATCCGAGCCGCCGTGCGGCTCGGTCAGCCCGAAGCAGCCGATCAGCTCGCCGGTGGCCATGCGCGGCAGGAATTTCTCCTTCTGCGCATCGCTGCCATAGGCGTGAATCGGGTACATGCAGAGGCTCGATTGCACGGACACGAAGCTGCGGATTCCGGAATCGCCGCGCTCGAGCTCCTGGCAGATCAGGCCATAGGACACCGCGTTCATGCCGGCGCAGCCGTAGCCCGACAGGGAACTGCCGAGCAGACCCAGGGCCGCGATCTCGGGAACCAGTTCGCGCGGGAAGCTGTGTTCCTCGAAATGCTTCTGGATGACCGGCAGCACCTTGTCGTCGACGAGCCGCGCGACGGAATCCTGGACCATGCGCTCCTCGTCGCTGAGCGCGCCGCGGATGTCGTAGAGATCGAGCACGTCGAGCGCGTGACCGGCCGTGCGGGATGCGGCGAGGTCGGCGGCAGTTGCCATCGACAGGTCTCCCGGAGGTTCAGCCGGCCTGCATGCCGAGGCGGGCCATCAGGTCCTGGGTCATCGCCTCGACGTCGCGGGCCTTGGTGACCGCGGCTTCGAAGTCCCCGGCCATGAATGCCGCGCTGGCCTCATCCCAGGCGCCTTTCGCGCTGCCGAAGGCCGCGTTGGCTTCTTCGAGCAACTGCTTGTCCATGCCCTTCGGCAACCGGCGCATCTTGCCGAGCTCACCGAGCCGGGTTTCGATGCCGGCGACCAGGCCCGGCAGGCTGCCGGACAAGCGGACCCAGTCCACATTGAGTTCAGCGAGCCGCTTCTGCTTTGCCTCGAGCGACGCGGTGGCGAGCTCCTCGGCGTGCGCGGGCACGTCCTTGACCGCGGCGATGGCATCCGCGTAGTGCTCGTCGTTGAAGGCGGCGCGGGCCGCTTCGAGCTCTGCCTTCACTTCGGCATAACGCTCCGGCACGTATTTCTGGGCGTCCTCGTAGACTGCCGCGAGCGCACTTTCGGCTGCCGCGATCGCCTCTTCTGCCGGATCCTTCTGCGAACAGCCAGCAACCAGCAACACGAGCGCCGCCAGCGCGGCGATGCGGGTCATCATGTTCACGAGTCTCTCCTCACGAGGCCTTGATACCGAGCGCTTCCATGACGCCGGCGATCGCCGTCCTGGCCTCGCGCCCCGTCATGACCGCGGACTCGAAGCTGGCGGCATCGATCGCTTCGGAGGCCTTGGCCCAGGACGCCCTGGCCGCATCGTAGGTCGCGACAATTGCTTTGTAGGCGTCGCGATCCATGCCCTTGGGCGGCCGGCCGGCCTGCGCCGCGATTTTCTTGTCTACGGTTTCAACCATCGCAGGCATCGTCTTGACGAGTTCCGCCCATTCGGCCTCCATCTTGACCCTGAGCTGGGCCTTGCGAATGGCGCTGTCCGCGACCGCACGGCGCAGCTCGTCCGCGACCGCAGAGGCCTCGCCGACTACGTCACCGTACTTCTCCTCCGCGAGACTTTGCCTGAGCGCC
>CAYZDW010000260.1:0-2969 GCA_964477175.1 uncultured Steroidobacteraceae bacterium
TGATGCCCTGGATAGTGGGCAGCCCGTAGCGATCCGGATTGCCAGGGAAGTTCGCGTTGATCTTCGCGGCAAAATAGCCGGGCTTCGAGCCTAGCGCCGCGGTCTTGACATGGAAGCCGCCGTCGGTGACATGCGCCCCGAGCACGCCCGGGCGGGTCGGCAAATCGCCGATCGCGTAGGCCGCGAAGGCCCGTTCGACTGCGGTGATGCAGTCCGCGATCGGGAGCAGTGCGATGACGTCCTGGCGATCGAGGAACAGCATGGCCCCTCAGCCCTTGGCGCAACTCCGATACCGGAAGCAATCGGCCGCATGATCGTTGACGACGCCGACCGCTTGCATGAAAGCGTAGCAGATCGTCGAGCCGACGAACCGGAATCCGCGGCGTTTCAGCTCCTTGCTGAGGGCGTCGGACATTTCGGTGCGCGCCGGAAGCTGCTTCGTCGAACGCCAGCGGTTGACACGCGGCTTGCCACCGACGAAACCCCACAAGAATGCGTCGAATGTGCCGAACTCACGCTGGACCGCGAGAAAAGCCCTGGCATTCGCCACGGTACTCTCGATCTTGAGTCGGTTGCGCACGATGTCGGCATTACCCATCAGCTTCCGGCGCCGCGCCGGCGTGTAACGTGCCACCCGCGCGGGATCGAAGCCGGCGAAGGCCTCGCGATAGGCGTCGCGTTTCTTCAGGATCGTCTCCCAACTGAGCCCCGCCTGGGCGCCTTCGAGCGTGATGAACTCGAATAGCACGCAATCGTCGTGTACCGGCACACCCCACTCAATGTCGTGGTAAGCGATGCTGAGTGGCGTTCGGGCCCAGGTGCAACGCTTCATGGCTCGGAGGCGAACAGCCGGAGCTCGGATACGTCGTCGCCGAGACGGATCATGCGCTCGAAGCGAAAACCTAACTTATCGAGCAGCCGGATCGAAGGCTCGTTGTCGACCGAGGTGATCGCGACGATGCGACCGAGCCCGAGCGGGCCGCGCGCCTGATGCATGACCGCGCTGGCGGCTTCGTGCGCGTAGCCATTCGACCAGTAATCCGGCAGCAAGGAGAACCCGAGATCCGGATCCGGCAGCGTATCGCGCTTCAGCACGCCGCAGATGCCGATCGGCGTGTCGCCGTCCTTGAGTCCGACGCGCAGCAGGCCGAATCCGTGGCGCGCGTAGCTCGCCACCGGCCCGTCCTGGATGTAACGGCGCGCGTCGTCCGTCGTGCGCACGCCGCGATCCCCGATGAAACGAAGGAACGACGGCTCGTTGAGCAGTCCGCGAATGAATTCCGCATCGCGGTCGGCGAGCTGTGCGAGGACCAGGCGTTCCGTCTCGAGCACCTTTACTTGGTTGCTGACCTTGTGCAGTGACCAGAGCGGCAGGCTCGCGCGTTCGGCGAAACCCAGTTTGTGGTAGACGGCGATGGCGCGCGAATTTTCGTGGTACACGTGCAGGAATGGTGTGAAGCCGCGCTCGAAGGCTGTACGGCAGAGCAGCGAGACGAGGCGCTGCGCATAGCCGCGGCCGGTGTAGTCCGGATGCGTGCAGACGGCGCTGATTTCCTGGAACGCATCCAGACGCATGCGCTCGCCCGCCATCGCGGCGAGCCTCGAGCCGTCATAGATCCCGAGGTAGCGACCCATCTCGAGCGTGCGTGGCCGGAAGAAGCCCGGGAACACCAGCGCGGTCAAGGCAAGCATGTCGTCGCGCTGAGTCTCCGACATCTCGGTTACCGGCGGACCCGGAATCTCGGTTGGGGATGCGCGGCAGATCATCTGCGCGCAGGGTTTTTTCGGTTCGAGCGTCCAGCCTGGCGGCGGATCAGGCGCAATGCCCAGGAGGTACACGGACTCGTTGTCGTCGAGCAGGCTCGTCAACTGCATGGCGGCGCGCCCGGGATCATCGCCGACCGCCGCAAATGGCGCGACCGCAGACGGATACTTCGCGGCGCCTGATGCGGTGATCGCAAGCACGGCATGCTGCGTCGTCAACGCATGCCAGATCGGGTTATCCAGCGCATGGGCGGTCACGATGCCAGGCCGTTCAGGCGATGACGCCGAACAGGCTCCCGACCGCAGCCGTCAGGGCCATCGCCAATGCGCCCCAGAATGTCACTCGAATGGCGCCGGTCGCGACGCGCGCGCCGCCGACCTTCGCCGCAATGCCACCGAGCGTCGCCAGGAAAGCAAGCGACAGCGCGGCAACCGCCGGAAGCATCAGTGCCTGCGGCGTGACGACGACGGTCAGGAGCGGCAACGCCGCGCCGACAGCGAAGGAGAGGGCGGAAGCGATCGCCGCTTGCACGGGTCGCGCGCGCACGAATTCCGAGATGCCGAGTTCATCGCGAGCGTGCGCACCCAATGCATCGTGCGCCATCAACTGTTTCGAAACCCGAGTCGCGAGCGCAGGGTCGAGCCCGCGCCCCACGTAGATCGCGGCGAGCTCGCGATGCTCGGCCTCTACGTCGGTTTCCAGTTCCTTGCGTTCGCGCGCGAGGTCGGAGCTTTCGGTGTCCGCTTGCGAGCTGACGGAGACGTATTCGCCGGCCGCCATCGACATCGCGCCTGCGACGAGGCCGGCGGTTCCGGCGATCAGCACGGCACCGCGGCCGGCGCCGGCAGCGGCCACGCCGATCACGAGACTCGCCGTGGACACGATGCCGTCATTGGCCCCGAGTACTGCTGCGCGCAACCAGCCGGTGCGACGAGACCGGTGCCGTTCACCGTGACGCATGGGCGTGGCGGGCCTCCCTCAATCGAGCAGGTGATCGCAACCGCCCGGCATCTGCGGGTCATTGCGCAGGTGATCGTAGATCTTGCCGTCCCAGCGCCAGACGGCGAAGCAGAAACCGGGGCCTCCGATCAGGAGATCCGGGTAGCCCTGGTTCGTCTCCGGCAGCGGGTCGGCGCTCGCGGCCGGGAAACCGAGATGCGGCTGCAGCATCCCGCTGGCGTCGCGAATGAAGAGGAGCGCGGAG
>CAYZDW010000261.1:0-8296 GCA_964477175.1 uncultured Steroidobacteraceae bacterium
ATAGAACTCGACGATGTCGTCCATCCAGTAAGCGGCAACCGTCGCCACCGAGTACACGGCGATTGCGAGGAAAATGCCGTTGCGCGCGCCGATGCGACCACCGAGCCAGCCGAATGCCAGCGCCGCAGGAAACGCGACGAACTGCGTGATCAGGAGCGCAACGATGAGGCTTTGCTGCGGGAATCCCAGCGACAGCCCGAAGTCCACGGCCATCTTGATGATGGTGTTGACCCCATCGATGTACATCCAGTAGGCGAGCAGGAACCAGACCATCGGCCTGAATCTGCGTACTTCGCCGATCGTGGCGCGAAGTTCGCGCCAGCCGGCGCGCGCCGCGGCTGCGAGCGGCAGCGGCCGCGCCGGTTTCTGTTCGCGTACCCACAACAGGGCCGGCAGCGAGAACATGATCCACCAGCCGGCAACCATCGCGAAGGACAGCCGCACTGCATCC
Organism: uncultured Steroidobacteraceae bacterium; assembly: GCA_964477175.1. GTDB lineage: Bacteria > Pseudomonadota > Gammaproteobacteria > Steroidobacterales > Steroidobacteraceae > SCUD01. The sequence goes on from CAYZDW010000261.1 coordinate 452, forward strand.
GACGCGCCCGCAAGGCCAAAGGACTCGGGACTCGAAACCATCGCCGCATTGAGCAGCAGCATCAGGCCGCCGCCGGCATAGCCCAATGAGTAGCCGTAAGCCGAAACGAGGTCGTATTCGCCGGGCTTCGCGACATCGACGAGCAGCGCGTCGTTGAAGGTCACGCCCCCGGCGAATCCGAATCCGGCCATCGTGTAGACGAACGCCGCGGCGACCCAGTCGCCCTGCTGCACCCAGTAAAGCCCGGCCGTCATCGCGGCGCCCAGCAACGTGAAGAACGCGAGCATCCTGAGCCGCGCCCCGCCGCGATCGGCCATCGCACCGAGCAGCGGCGCCAGCAGCGCGATCAGCAGACTGCCGGCACCGTTTGCGAGCCCGAGCCGGAAGGTGCTGACCGTGGCCTCGGCCTCCGCGCTCCAGTACTGCTTGAAGAAGATCGGGAAAAACACGGCCATCACGGTCGTCGCAAACGCCGAGTTGGCCCAGTCGCACAAGGCCCAGGCGACGACCGGACGCCTCGCGAGTGCGCTTTTCACGCGGCCACCGCCAGATATTCGCGCGTCTCGCGGAATGCGACGTCAGGCCAGCGCTCGACGGTCAGCTCCAGGTTGATCCGGGTCGGAGCGAGATAGACCAGGAGGCCTGCGTGATCGAGCACCAGGTACTCGTGGCAGCGCTCGCGAAACAGCGCCGTCTTCGCCGGGTCCGGGCAATCCGTCCAGCGCGCGCTCACGACATTGACCGGCTCGAACATGCAGTTCACCCCGTACTCGTCTGCGAGCCGGAACGCGACCACTTCGAACTGCAGCGGGCCGATGGCGCCCAGGATCAGGTCGTTGTTTCGCAAGGGCCGGAACAGCTGGGTCGCGCCCTCCTCGCAGAGCTGGTCGAGCCCCTTCTGCAGCGCCTTCATGCGCAGCGGGTCCTTGAGCACGGCGCGCCGGAACAGCTCCGGCGCGAAATTCGGGATGCCCGTGAAGGTCAGCGCCTCTCCCTCGGTGAAGGTGTCGCCGATGTTGATCGTGCCGTGGTTGTGCAGGCCGATGATGTCGCCGGCCCAGGCCTCGTCGGCCTGCTGCCGGTCCGCCGCCATGAATGTCATCGCATCCGCGATGCGCACCTCCTTGCCGAGGCGCACATGATGCAGCCGCATGCCGCGCTGGTAGCGGCCCGAGCAGATGCGCAGGAAAGCGATGCGGTCGCGATGCGCCGGATCCATGTTGGCCTGGATCTTGAAAACGAATCCGGTCAGCGCCGGCTCGTCGCCCCGCACCTCGCGTGTCGTCGCGCGCCGCGGCCGGGGTGCTGGCGAGTTCTCCACGAACGAGCCGAGCAGCTCCTCGACGCCGAAGTTGCCGATCGCCGAGCCGAAGTGCACCGGTGTCTGCCTGCCGGCCAGGTACTCCGCGTCGTCAAAGGCGGGCATCGCGCCGCGCACCAGCTCCGCTTCCTCGCGAAACGCCTGCGCGGCATCGCCCAAAAGCGCTTCCGCGTCGGGGCTGGCCAGCCCGTCGATGATCCGGTTCCGCCCGACGCGGCCGCTCTGTGCTCTGTCGTAGGCGTAAATCCGGTCCTCCGGAAAGTGATAGATGCCGCGAAGTTCGCGGCCCATCCCGATCGGCCAGGTCACCGGCGTGCATGCGATACGGAGTACACGCTCGATCTCGTCCAGCAACTCGACCGGCGGCCGGCCGTCGCGATCGAGCTTGTTGATAAAAGTCATGATCGGCGTGTCGCGCAGGCGGCAGACCTCCATGAGCTTGATGGTGCGTTCCTCGACGCCCTTGGCGCAGTCGATGACCATCAGCGCCGAATCGACCGCCGTCAGCGTGCGGTAGGTGTCCTCCGAGAAATCCTCATGCCCAGGTGTGTCGAGCAGGTTGATGATGCGTCCCTTGTACGGGAACTGCATGACGGACGATGTCACCGAGATGCCGCGTTGCTGCTCGAGGCGCATCCAGTCCGAGGTCGCGTGGCGGGCGGCTTTGCGGCCCTTGACCGTGCCCGCCATCTGGATTGCGCCGCCGAACAGCAACAGCTTCTCGGTCAGCGTCGTCTTTCCCGCGTCCGGGTGCGAGATGATGGCGAAGGTACGGCGGCGTGCGATTTCGTCGGTCGGTGCAGTCATCAGGTGTCGCGCAGCGCGCCGAGCTCGAGCCGGTAGACCATGGCATCCTCGCGACCGTCGTGCGCCTGGTAGTAGCCGCGCCTCTGGCCCACGCACTCGAATCCTGTCGCATGGTACAGCGTGATCGCCGCCCGGTTCGAGCGCCGCACCTCGAGGAAGGCGTCACGGATGCCGCGATCGCGCGCATGGGCGAGCACGGCCATCAACAGTTCGCGCCCGATGCCGCGCCGGCGCAACGCCGGCCCGACGCAGAGATTCAGGACATGCGCTTCGCCCGCGCCCATCGACAGCACCGCATAGCCGGCGACGCCGGCGGGCATGTCCAGGACGATGCAATGGTAGCCGACCCGCAGGCAGTCGCTGAAAATCTGGTCGCTCCAGGGAAATGCGTAACAGGCGCGTTCGAGCGCCGCCACCTGCAGCAGGTCCGCCGGCATCATCGGCCGGAACCGCCATGCGAGGCCCGCGAATGCATCACGCGCCGTCGCCACCGGCGAGTACTCCCATTGCGAGCTTGAGATCTTCCCAGGACTTGCGCTTCTCCGTCGGGGAGCGCAGCAGGTAAGCCGGGTGGTAGGTCACGACCACGGGGGTCTGGCCGAGCTGGTGGATGCGGCCGCGCAGGCGCGCGAGCGGTTCGTCGCGCTCGAGCAGGCGCTGCGCCGCAATGCGGCCCACGCACAGGATCACGGCGGGATCGACCAGCTCGATCTGCCGCCGCAGGTACGGCAGGCAACGCTCTGTCTCCTCGGCGGCGGGATCGCGATTGTTGGGTGGACGGCATTTCAGGACATTCGCGATGTAGACCTGCCCACGCTCGAACCCGGCTGCCTTGAGCATCGAGTTCAGGAGCTGGCCCGCGCGGCCGACGAATGGCTCGCCCTGCCGGTCTTCCTCGGCGCCGGGCGCCTCGCCGATCACCATGAGCCGCGCGCGGATGTCGCCGGTGCCGAACACGGTCTGCGTGCGCGTCGCACAGAGCCCGCAAAGCGTGCACACGCGCACGGTAGCTGCGAGTGTCGCCCAGTCCATCCCGGCCTCTGGAATTGCGCGCGGGACATAGGCGGTCACACCCAGGGCATCCAGCACTTCGCTCCGCCTCGCGTCCATGCGTTCAGCTGCCTCGGCCCGCGCCGCCGGTGGCGCGCGGCCGGCGGCGGATCTTCAGCCAGGTCCAGCCGATCGGACCCGACAGCGCATAGAAGCCGAACATCAGGATCAGAACGACCGGCGGATTCCACGCGATCAGCGCGATTACGAGCGGCACCAGCAGGAGCTTCGAATATCGCACGCGCTCGCCGGCAGCCTTGTCTTTGAAGCTGCGGTAAGGGAAGCGACTGACCATCAGTAGCGCGGCCAGCGCCGTCACGATGAACGCGAGGATCAGGCCGGGCAGCCCCGTGACGTCGTGCTCGTGTGCAAGGTACACGAAAGCCGCGACGACCGCGGCGGCCGAGGGACTGGGCAGGCCCTCGAAATAGCGCTTGTCCTGCACGGCCGCGCGCGCGTTGAAGCGCGCCAGACGCATCGCGGTGGCGGCCGCGAACAAGAATGCGGCAATCCAGCCGAACCGGCCCCAGGCGGCGCCGTACTCCGAGATCCGGGCGACGCCCCACTGGTAACAGACGACCGCGGGCGCGATTCCGAACGCCACCATGTCGGCCAGGCTGTCGAACTCCTTGCCAAAGGTCGTCTCGGTGCCGGTCAGGCGCGCCACGCGCCCGTCGAGCCAGTCAAAGATCATGGCCCCGAAGATCGCGATGGCCGCGCGTTTGAAGTTGCCGTCGATCGCGGCGATGATCGCGTAGAACCCGCCGAACAGGCAGATCGTCGTCAGCAGGTTGGGCAGCAGGTAGATGCCGCGGCGCGTGCGTATCTCGTTGAGGTCCACTTTCATGCGGATGCCGTGGCAAGGCCGGGGGGCAACGCCTAAGATACCGCGCTTTGAGGCCGGCGACACGCGCCGGGCCACGGGTGACCCATGCGACTGTCGGCGTACCCGATCCAGAACCTCAAGGAAGTCCCGGCGGACGCCGAGGTGGTCAGCCACCAGCTGATGCTGCGTGCCGGGCTGATCCGGCGCGTCGCGGGCGGGCTGTACACCTGGCTGCCGATGGGATTGCGCGTGCTGCGCAAGGTAGAGCGCATCATCCGCGAGGAAATGGACCGTGCCGGGGCGCTGGAGTTGTCCATGCCGGTCGCCCAGCCCGCCGAGCTTTGGGTCGAGTCGGGGCGCTGGGACCAGTTCGGTCCGGAACTGCTGCGTTTCAAGGACCGTCACGAACGCGACATGGTGCTCGGCCCGACGCACGAGGAAATCATCACCGACCTCGCGCGGCGCGAACTCAAGAGCTACCGGCAGCTGCCGGTCAATTTCTACCAGATCCAGACCAAGTTCCGCGACGAGATCCGCCCGCGCTTCGGCGTCATGCGCGCGCGCGAGTTCATCATGAAGGATGCCTACAGCTTCCATACCGATGAGGCATCGCTTGTGGAAGGCTATCGCCGGATGTACGACGCCTACACCGCGATCTTCACTCGCCTGCAACTGCGCTTCCGCGCCGTGCACGCGGACACCGGCGCGATCGGCGGTAGTGCCTCGCAGGAATTCCACGTGCTCGCCGATTCCGGCGAGGACGCGATCGTGTTTTCCGACACCGACGACTATGCGGCGAATCTCGAACTCGCCGCGGCCCCCGCACCGCGACAGCCCAGACCGGCGGCCGCGGCCGCTCTGACTGAAGTTGCGACTCCCGGTTCACGCACGATTGCAGAAGTGTCGGCGCTCCTTGGCGTCGGCGCGGCGCGCATGGTCAAGACACTCGTCGTCGATGCGGCAGATGGCGGTCTCGTCGCACTGGCGCTGCGCGGCGACCACGAGCTGAACGCGCTCAAGGCCCGGAAGCTCCCGGGCGTCGCAACGCCGCTCAGGATGGCCAATGGCGCGCGCATCGCCGCGCTCGCGGGTTGCGAACCGGGTTACCTGGGCCCGGTCGGCCTGAAGCTGCCGGTCGTCGCCGACCGTTCCGCCGCAGCGCTCGCCGACTTCGTCTGCGGCGCCAACCGCGTGGACGCGCACCTGACCGGAGTCAACTGGGGTCGCGACCTGCCCGAACCCGCGGTCGCCGACCTGCGCAACGTCGTCGACGGCGACCCGGCACCCGGCGGACGCGGACGGCTCTCGGTCGCGCGCGGTATCGAAGTCGGTCACATTTTCCAGCTCGGACGCAGGTACAGCGAAGCCATGGGCGCTACCGTGCTCGACGAACAGGGCAGGAACATCGTCATGTACATGGGTTGCTACGGCATCGGCGTCACGCGCATCGTCGCGGCCGCGATCGAGCAGAATCACGACGACCGCGGCATCGTCTGGCCCGCGCCACTCGCGCCGTTCCAGGTCATCCTGGTCGCACTCAATTGGGCGAAGTCGGAGCGTGTGCGCGACGCGAGCGAGCTGCTCTACCGCGATCTCGCGAAAGCCGGCGTCGAGGTGCTGCTCGACGATCGCGACGCGCGGCCCGGGGTCAAGTTCGCCGACGCCGAACTGGCCGGCATCCCGCATCGAGTCGTCGTCTCCGAGCGCGGACTCGAGGCGGGACGTCTCGAGTACCGCCAGCGGCGCGCGAGCGAAAGCGAAGAATTTCCGCAGGCGCAGGCCGTGGAATTCATCGCGTCACGGCTCGAGACGGAGCGCTGAGGAGTCGATCGGCCATGGCCCGGATCGAATGCCTGGCGCCGCTCCTGCTCGCCGCCCTGGCAATTGCAGAGCCGAGCCTGGCGGATGGCCAGCGCGATCCCGGCCTGCGCCAGGTCATCGCGGCGGCGATCGGCGGCAAGCCCTGTTTTGACGACAAGTTCGACGACGTCGTCTGGTACGCTATCATGCAGCCGCGCGTCGAGCGTCGGTTGCGCCAGCAGCCCGCGGACCTGCGGCTCGGCGAGGATTTCGGTGCGGCGGCGCAGCGCATCCTGCGCGCCGTCCATTGCGAATCGAGCAAGCACTCGATGCTGCTCGAACGGCCACAGCTCGTGCTCGCGGTCATCGACGTCGAGAGCGGGTTCGACCCGTTCGCGGTTTCCTCGGCAGGCGCGGTGGGAATGATGCAGGTGATGCCATTCTGGCCGCGCGAGCTCGGCCTATCGACCCGCGACCTGCTGGATGTCGAATTGAACATCCGCATGGGAACGAGCATCCTCGCCTACTACCTGGAACGCGAACGCGGCGACTACCGCCGTGCGCTTGCCCGCTACAACGGCAGCCTCGGACGGCGAACCTACCCCGACCTGGTCCTGAGCCGGCTGCACGCGCGCTGGCAGCGTTAGCGTGGCAGGAATCCCGACGGCCATTTCATCGTCGCCGGGTCGATGACCTCGACATCCACGCGATCGACCCGGGCCATCGATGGGCCGGTGTGCAACCATTGCACGAGCTCGTCGAGCGCGCCGGCGCTGCCTCCCGCCAGCACCAGGACGCTGCCGTCCGGCGCGTTCTCTGCATAGCCACGGAGCGCGAGCGCGCGGGCGCGTTGCGTGGTGCTCGCCCGGAAGTACACGCCCTGCACGCGTCCACTGACCCGGATGCGGCGCGCGGCGGCCGGACTGGAGCTAGAATTCACTGCCTGAACGGTTTGTAAGTGTTTAACATTCTTGATAAAATTGTGGACAAACCACGCATGACCGACATACTCGTCCTGTTCTATTCGCGCCATGGTACGACTGCGGAGCTCGCGCGACAGGTCGCGCGCGGGGTCGACGCCGTCCCCGGCGCCAGGGCGCGGCTGCGTACGGTCCCGCCACTGGCCACGTCGGCCCCGCAGGCGAACGCTGCGGCCGTGCCGCAGGACGGGGCGCCCTATGCGAGTCACGACGACCTGCGCGAATGTGCCGGTCTCCTGCTCGGCAGCCCGGTCCGGTTCGGCAACATGGCAGCGCCCCTGATGGCCTTCTTCGACGGAACCTCGAGCCTCTGGCTGACCGGCGTGCTGGCCGGCAAGCCGGTCGGGGCATTCACTTCGGGCAGCACGTTGCACGGCGGCCAGGAAACGACGCCCTTGTCGATGCTGCTGCCGCTCCTGCATCACGGCATGCTGATCGTCGGACTGCCATTCACGGAGCCTGCCCTGACATCGACCACGAGCGGCGGCACGCCGTATGGCGCGAGCCGCGTGGTGCCGGATGGGACGCGACCCACGCTGACCGACGCGGAACGGCAACTCGCCCGGGTCCTCGGCCGGCGCGTGGCAGAAATCGCCCTGCGGCTTGCCGCCCCGGCGAGATGAACGGTAAGCGCGCGCGGCGCGCGCGCCTGGCAACGCTCTGGATCTGGGCGCTGCTCATCGTTTCCGTCGCAGCCTGGCCACTTGCCGCGGCCGGCGTCGGCCGGGTCGTGACAGCAATCGCGCTGCTGCCACTTGTTTTGCCCGTGCCCGGCCTGGTCCGCGGATCGCGCCGGACATTGCAGTGGTCACCACTGACGCTGGCACCGGCGCTCGCGCTCGCGCTGACCGAGTTATTGGTCAACGCGCCGGCTCGCGTACCCATGACGCTTACGTTTGCCCGTGACTGAGATCAAACAGTCCCGCGTCCATTTTGCTGGCGTTTTTGGAGGTGTAATTAATAGTACTTCGTGTACCCGAAAGTTTAGCGGCGAATTCTTGGTACGTGCGCTCCTTTTGACTTGTGCGCTTGGTGGGGAAACGTGTGTGTGTGTGTGTGTG
>CAYZDW010000262.1:0-3334 GCA_964477175.1 uncultured Steroidobacteraceae bacterium
GTCGCCGCCGGCCTCAGGCGCATCGAGGTCGCGAGCTTCGTGAACCCGCGGCGCGTGCCGCAGATGGCCGATGCCGAACAGGTGCTGGCGGCGCTGCCGCGCCGTGACGATGTTCGTTACATCGGGCTCGTGCTGAATCGCGCCGGCTTCGACCGCGCGGCCGCCGCCGGTTGCGGCGAGATCGGCATGGCCGTCTTCACCACCGACAGCTTCAACCAGCGCAACCAGGGCACGACCAGCGCCGGATCGATCCAGGCCTGGCTCGAGATTTCGGCAGCTGCGCAGGCCGCGGGCATCCGCGCGCAGGTCACGATATCGGCTTCCTTCGGCTGTCCATTCGAAGGTGAGGTCGCGCCTGCACGGGTCGTCGAAATTGCGCGTGCGCTCGCCGACGGCGCGCCATTCGAGATCGCGCTGGCCGACACCATCGGCGTCGGCGTGCCGAGCCAGGTGACGGATCTCTTCGGCAGGGTCGCGGATGCGGTGCCGGGCGTTACCTTGCGCGGACATTTCCACAACACGCGCAATACGGGCCTTGCGAACGCCTATGCCGCCGTGGAGGCTGGCGCCCGAGTGCTGGATGCGAGTCTCGGCGGCCTCGGCGGCTGCCCGTTCGCGCCGGCCGCGACCGGCAACATTCCGACCGAGGACTTGCTCTACATGCTCGGCCGCATGGGTGTCGAGACGGGAGTCGACCTCGACGAGGCGATCGCGACGGCACGCTGGGTCGAGCAGCAGGTCGGGCGGACCGTGCCGGGCATGCTGGTGAAGGCAGGACCATTTCCACAGGGGATGAGGACATGACCATCAAGGCAGGCGACCGGATTCCGGAAGGCAAGCTCAAGGTGATGGGCAAGGACGGGCCCATGAACCTCCCCGCGGAGGAGCTGCTCGGCAAGGGCCGCGTGGTGCTGTTCTCGGTGCCGGGCGCATTCACGCCGACCTGCGATGCCAAGCACCTGCCGGGTTTCGTGCAGCAGGCAGGCGCATTGCGCGCCAAGGGCGTGGGCAAGCTGGTCTGCCTCGCGGTCAACGATGTCTTCGTCATGGACGCCTGGGGCCGCTCGGCCGGCGTCGGCGATGCGATCGTGATGGCAGCCGACGGCAATGGCGACTACGCGCGCGCGCTCGGCCTCGAGCTCGATGCCCGCGGGCACGGCATGGGCATGCGCGGCAAGCGCTTCGCGCTCCTCATCGATGACGGCGTGGTGAAGCAGGTCCATGTCGAGGCGCCCGGCGAATTCAAGGTCTCAAGCGCGGAGCACGTGCTCGGGCAGCTCGCGTGATCCCGGCGCCGATCACGACCCTGTATGCGGCCCTGTTCGGGCTGCTGCTGATCGCATTGAGCGTCAACGTCGTGCGCGCGCGGTGGCGCTACCGGGTCCGCCTCGGCGTCGGCACCGAGGAAGGCATGCAGCAGGCGGCGCGCGTGCAGGCCAACTTCACCGAGTACGTGCCACTCGCGCTCGTGCTGCTGCTGCTGGCCGAACTGGCGGGCACGCCCGCCGCGGCTTTGCACGGCGCAGCGCTCGTGCTGCTGGCGAGCCGCGTGTTGCACGCCTGGGGCCTGTCGCAAAGCCCCGGCCGGACCTTCGGTCGGTTCTATGGCACGGCCGGCACCTGGCTCACGATCGTCGGGCTGTCGGCCTGGCTGCTATTGCGGCCGTTAGGAACCTCTGATTGACTCCCACGCACCCGCGACGGCGATCGAAATCGCCCGGGGCAAGGCGCGACAACCGCGGTGTACCGAGGTACACGAGGGAGGAGCAACGCCGCTGCGGGCGATTTCGTTCCCGTCCCGTGAAATTTATTTAGTCGATGATTGGGTTGCGCCTCAGCCCGCCTGGTGCGGTGTTGCGGTCCTTGGAAATAACGCGGGTGCGTGGGAGTCAATCAGAGGTTCCTTGTAGCTGCCCCTCGATCTCCGGGATCAGGGTGAACAAATCGCCCACGAGGCCGTAGTCCGCGACCTCGAAGATCGGCGCCTCGGAGTCCTTGTTGATTGCGACGATCGTGCGTGCGTCCTTGATGCCCGTCAGGTGCTGGATCGCGCCGCTGATGCCGATCGCGATATACAGTTCCGGTGCGATGATCTTGCCGGTCTGCCCGACCTGCAGCTCGTTCGGCGCGAAGCCGGCGTCCACCGCGGCCCGCGAGGCGCCGATCGCCGCGCCGATGCGGTCGGCGAGGCGCTGGATCAGCGCGAAGTTCTCGGCGCTGCCGAGCGCCCGGCCACCCGAGACGACGCGCGAGGCCGTCTGGAGATCGGGGCGGTCGCTGCGGGCGGCGGTTACCGAGACGAATCGGGTATGGGTCGGCAAGGGCACGTCGAGCTGGACCGCTTCGACCGTGGCGTGGCCGCCCGTGGCAGCCGCCTGGTACGACGCGACGCGAACGGTCGCGACGAGTTGCCGGCCGGCGGGCGCCTCGACGGTCACGATCGCATTGCCGGCGTAGACCGGTCGGCGGAAGCGCTGGGCCGATTCGACGGCCATGACGTCGCTCAACTGCGGGGCGTCGAGAAGCGCGGCGACGCGCGGCATCAGGTCCTTGCCGAAGGTTGTCGACGCTCCGAACACATGGCTGTGGCCATCGGCGAGGCGCGCGACCTGTGGCGCGAGCACGGCGGCGAGCGCGCGCTCATTCGCGGGATGGTCGACCAGGATTACGCGCGAGACGCCTGTAATCGTGGCCGCGGCCTGGGCGATGGCCGCGCCATTCGCGGCGAGCACGGCAATCGTGATCTCCGAATCCGGGATGCTCGCCGCGCAACTGACGCATTTTGCGACCGACGCGTTGAGCCTGCCCTCGGCGTGCTCGGCAACGATCAGGACGCGGTTCATCAGACCAGCCCTTTCTGGCGGAGCGCCGCGACGAGCTCGGCAGCGTCTTTGAGCATGACGCCCTTCTGGCGCTGCGGTGGCGGCTCGACCTTGAGCACCTTGAGCTGCTGCGCCGCCTCGACGCCGAGCGCCGCGAGGTCAGTCACATCGAGCGGCTTCTTCTTGGCCTTCATGATATCGGGCAGCTTGACGTAGCGCGGCTCGTTGAGACGCAGGTCGGTCGTGAGGACCGCCGGCAGGTCGACCTCGATGGTCTCGAGCCCGGCATCCACTTCGCGTGTCACGCGCGCTGTCTTGCCCTCGATCTCGATCTTCGACGCGAATGTCGCCTGCGGGCGGTCCCAAAGGGCCGCGAGCATCTGGCCGGTCTGGTTGCAGTCGTCGTCGATGGCCTGATTGCCGAGGATGACGATGTCCGGCTTTTCTTTCTCGATGAGCTTGAGCAGGGTGCGTGCCGCGGTCAGCGGCTGCACGGCCTGGGTGGTGACGAC
>CAYZDW010000263.1:0-9869 GCA_964477175.1 uncultured Steroidobacteraceae bacterium
CGAAGCCGCCTGAGCGCCCGGCCGATGACGCGGCGATCCTGGCCTGCCCGACTGGCGCGGGCGCTCGCGATCGGGCTCCTGTCCCTGGCAGCCGGCAGCGTGCTGCTCGTCGCGGTGTTCCGCTGGCTGCCGGTGCCGGTCACGTCGTTCATGATCCAGGACCACATCGCGGCGCTTGACGAGAAACACAGCGGCCGGCGGCCGGCGCACGACTGGGTTTCGTGGCCGGAGATCTCGCGCCACGCGGCGGTCGCCGTGATCGCCGCCGAGGACCAGAAGTTCCTGGAGCACCAGGGCTTCGACATCGAGGCCATCGACAAGGCGTTGACGGACGCGAAGCGCGGCCGCAGGCTGCGCGGGGCCAGCACGATCAGCCAGCAGGTCGCGAAGAATCTGTTCCTTTGGCCGCGCCAGAGCTGGCTGCGCAAGGGCCTCGAGACTTGGTTTACGCTGTGGATCGAACTCCTGTGGCCCAAGCAGCGGATACTCGAGGTCTACCTCAACAGCGCCGAGTTCGGCCGCGGCGTCTGGGGCATCGAGGCCGCCAGCCGGCACTTCTTCCGCAAGCCGGCCGCGAAGCTCAACCGCCACGAAGCCGCGTTGCTCGCGGCCGTGCTGCCGAGCCCGAAGCGCTTCCGCGTCGACCGTCCCTCGCCCTACGTGCAACAGCGCCAGGCCTGGATAATGCGGCAGATGTCGATGCTCGGCGGGATCCGTCTTCTCGATGGTCTGGACAGCGGTTCTGCAACGCGCTGAACTGCGCGCCCCGAAAATGCGTCGTCAAGCAGCGTCGGCCTCGGCGTCGCGGCCCAGGATCGGCGCGAGCCAGCGCCGCGCCTCGGGCAGCGCCATGCCCTTGCGCCGGGCATAGTCCTCGAGCTGGTCGGCGCCGATCGTGCCAACCGCGAAGTAGCGGGCCTCGGGATGCGCAAAGTACCAGCCGCTGACGGAAGCCGCCGGGTACATCGCGTAGGACTCGGTCAGCCGGATGCCGGTTGCGGTCTCGGCGTCCAGCAATCGCCACAGCGTAGCCTTTTCGCTGTGCTCCGGGCAGGCCGGGTAGCCCGGTGCGGGGCGGATGCCCCGGTATTCCTCGCGCACCAGCTGCTCGTTCGACAGGCGCTCCTCAGGCGCATAGCCCCAGAACTCGCGGCGCACGCGCAGGTGCAGCGCCTCGGCCATCGCCTCGGCGAACCGGTCGGCAAGCGCTTTGAGCAGGATCGCCGAATAGTCGTCATGCGCCGCCTCGAAGCGCGCGACGTGATCCTCGATACCGATGCCCGCCGTCACCGCGAATGCCCCGACGTAATCGGAGACGCCTGAGTCACGCGGTGCGACGAAATCCGAAAGACACAGCTGCGGCTGGCCGGCCGGCTTGACCTTCTGCTGGCGCAGGTGGTGCAGCGTGGCCACGGCGCGCGTCCGCGTGACGTCGCCGAAGACGTCAATGTCGTCGCCGTTGGACGCGGCCGGGAACAAGCCGAGCACCGCGCGCGCCGTGAGCCAGCGTTCGCGGACCAGCGTGTCGAGCATCCGGCGCGCGTCTTCCCACAAGGCGCTCGCGGCCGCGCCGCGCACCGGGTCGTTCAGGATGTCCGGGAATTTCCCCGGGAATTCCCAGGCGTTGAAGAACGGCATCCAGTCGATGTATGGGACGAGGTCCTTCAACGGCACCGGCCCGAGCGCGCGCGTGCCCAGGAAGCGCGGCACCGGTGGGCGATAGTTGCCCCAGTCCAGCGCCGGCCTCCTGGCGCGCGCATCGGCAAGCGCGAGTCCTTCCGGGCGCCGCTTGCGGTTCGCGTGCTGGTCGCGGCGTGTGGCGTGCTCGGCCCGCACCCGTGTGAAGAACGCGTCGCGCGTGTCCGGTGTGACCAGCGTCTGGCAGACGCCCACCGCGCGTGAGGCGTCCTTGACGTAGATGACGCCGTGCCGGTACTCGGGCTCGATCCGGACCGAGGTGTGCGCCGGCGAGGTCGTCGCGCCACCGATCAGCAGCGGGATCGTGAAGCCCTGGCGCTGCATCTCGTGGGCGACGTGCACCATTTCGTCCAGCGACGGCGTGATCAGCCCCGAAAGGCCGATCATGTCGGCCGCTTCGGCGCGCGCCGTCTCAAGTATGCGTTCAGCCGGTACCATGACGCCGAGATTGACAACCTCGAAATTGTTGCACTGGAGCACGACGCTGACGATGTTCTTGCCGATGTCGTGCACGTCGCCCTTGACGGTCGCCATGACGATCTTGCCGTTGCTCATCCGCGCGCCGCCCTGCTCGCGCTCGATGAAGGGCACGAGGTGGGCAACTGCGCGCTTCATCACGCGTGCGGACTTGACGACCTGCGGCAGGAACATCTTGCCGGCGCCGAACAGGTCGCCGACGACGTTCATGCCGTCCATCAATGGCCCCTCGATGACGTCGAGCGGACGCGCGGCTTGCAGCCGCGCCTCCTCGACATCGTCGATGATGTACTGGTCGATGCCCATGACCAGCGCGTGTTCGAGTCGCTTCTGTACCGGCCAGCCGCGCCAGGCCAGGTCCTCGACACGCCGCACGCTGCCGTCGCCGCGGTAGCGCTCGGTGATCTCCAGCAACCGCTCGGTCGCGTCGGGGCGCCGGTTCAGGATCACGTCCTCGACGCGTTCGCGCAGCTCCGGCGGGATCTCCTCGTAGATTCCGAGCTGGCCTGCGTTGACGATGCCCATGTCGAGCCCGGCCCGCACGGCGTGGTACAGGAACACGGCGTGCATCGCCTCGCGCAGGGCGTCGTTGCCGCGGAACGAGAACGAGACATTGCTGACGCCGCCGCTCGTGAGCACGCCCGGCAGGCGCCTCTTGACCCGCTGCACGGCCTCGATGAAGGCGACGCCGTAGCCCGCGTGCTCCTCGATACCGGTCCCGACCGCGAAGATGTTCGCATCGAAGATGATGTCTTCGGGAGGGAAGCCGACCTCGCGGGTCAGCAATGTAAACGCGGGCTCGCAGATCGCGACCTTGCGCTCGACCGTGTCGGCCTGCCCCTGCTCGTCGAAGGCCATGACGACGACCGCGGCACCGTAGCGGCGAACCTTGCGGGCCTGCTCGAGGAATGGGCCCTCGCCTTCCTTCAGGGAAATCGAGTTGACGACTCCCTTGCCCTGCAGGCATTTGAGACCTGCCTCGATGACCGACCACTTCGACGAGTCGATCATGAACGGCACGCGCGCGATGTCCGGCTCGGATGCGGCAAGATTCAGGAACCGCACCATGACTGCCTGCGAGTCGAGCATCCCCTCGTCCATGTTGACGTCGATGAGCTGCGCGCCAGCGGCGACCTGATCGCGCGCGATCGCCAGCGCCGCTACGTAGTCGCCGGCCTCGATGAGCTTGCGAAAGCGCGCCGAACCGGTGACGTTGGTACGTTCGCCGACGTTGACGAAGCGCATTTCAGGCCCGATGTTGAGCGCCTCGAGGCCCGACAGGCGGCAGCGCTGCGGGATCGCGGGCGGCACGCGTGGCAGCAGGCCGGCGACCGCGCGCGCGATGTGCGCGATGTGTTCCGGCGTCGTGCCGCAGCAGCCGCCGACGATGTTGACGAGCCCGCTTTCGGCCCACTCGCGCAGGTGCGCCGCGGTTTCGCAGGCCTGCTCGTCGTACTCGCCGAAGGCATTCGGCAGACCGGCGTTCGGGTAAGCGCTGACGAAGCAGTCGGCGATGCGCGACAGTTCCTCGACGTGCGGACGCAGCTGCTTCGCGCCGAGCGCGCAGTTCAGACCGATCGCAAGGGGCCGCACGTGGCGCACCGAGTTCCAGAATGCCTCGGTGGTCTGCCCCGACAGCGTGCGACCGGACGCATCGGTGATCGTGCCTGAGACGATGACGGGCAGCTCGATGCCTAGCTCCTCGAACAGCCCGGTGATCCCGTACAGCGCCGCCTTCGCATTCAGCGTGTCGAAGATCGTCTCGACGATCAGGAGATCCACGCCGCCCTCGACCAATGCGCGCGCGGCGGTCCCGTAGGTGTCGCAGAGCTCGTCAAAGGCGACATTGCGGTAGCCCGGGTCATTGACATCCGGTGACAATGACGCCGTGCGGCTGGTCGGCCCGAGCGCGCCCGCGACGAAGCGTCGCCGGCCGCTGCTGGCCGCGATCTCATCCGCCACCCGCCGCGCGATGCGCGCGGACTCGAGATTGATCTCGGCGACGAATTCCTGCAGCCCATAGTCGGCCAGCGACGGCGCGCTGGCATTGAAGGTGTTGGTCTCGATGATGTCGGCGCCGGCCTGCAGGTACTCGCGGTGGATCGCCGCGATCAGGTCCGGGCGGGTCAGCGACAGCAGGTCGTTGGCGCCCTTGAGATCGCGCGGCCAGTCGGCGAAGCGCCGGCCGCGATAATCCTCATCCGTGAGACGGGCACGCTGGATCATCGTGCCCATCGCGCCGTCCAGCACGAGGATGCGCTCGGTCAGCGCCTGGCGCAGGCCGCTCATCGGGCCCTCAGACCCAGCGCATGACAGATCGCGTACGCGAGCTCGGCGCGGTTGAGCGTGTAGAAATGGAATTCGTCGACGCCTTCGCGGCGCAGCCGCGCGACCTGCTCGATCGCGACCGAAGCGGCGATCATCTTGCGCGTCTCAGGATCGTCGTCGAGCCCGTCGAAGCGCTCCACGAGCCATGCCGGCACGCTCGCACCGCAGCGTTCGGCGAAGCGCAGCATCTGGGGAAAGCGCGTGATCGGCAGGATACCCGGCACGATGACCGCGTCGATCCCGGCGGCCGTGCAGCGGTCACGGAAGCGCAGGTAACGATCGGTGTCGAAGAAGAACTGCGTGATCGCGCGCGTCGCGCCGGCGTCGAGTTTGCGTTTGAGATTTTCGAGATCCTGCTCCGGGCTTTGCGCCTCCGGATGCGTTTCCGGATACGCCGCCACCGAGATATCGAAGTCGGCGACGCCTTTCAGGCCGCGCACCAGGTCGGCGGCATAGGCATAGCCCTCAGGGTGCGGAATGTAGCCTGCGCTACCGGCCGGCGGATCGCCGCGCAATGCAACGACGTGGCGCACGCCCTCCTCCCAGTAGCGCCGCGCGATTTCCCTGATCTCGTCGCGGCTCGCACCGATGCAGGTCAGGTGCGGGGCGCCCGTCAGACTGGTCTCGCGCAGCACGCGCGTGACGACCTTGTGGGTCCGGTCACGAGTGGAGCCGTCAGCGCTGTAGGTGACCGATACGAAGCGCGGATTCAGGGGAGCGAGGCGCTCGATCGACGCCCACAACGTGCGTTCCATGCCGGCGTCGTTGGGCGGAAAGAACTCGAAGGAAACCTGAACCGGGCGGCGCATTCGCCGGAGTATACGGGTGCCATTGTGCGCCGCAAAGAAACCGGGTGCGTCAGTGCAGCCCGGGCGGCGCCTGCTGCTGGTCGGCCGCAAAGAACAGGCCCGCGACGTCGACGGCATCGAAGCGCCAGGCGCGGTTGCAGAACTCGCAACGCACTTCCACGTCGCCGCGTTCGCGCAGCAGCGATTGCAACTCGTCCACACCCAGAACCTGCAGGATGCCGGCAACGCGCTCGCGCGAGCAGCTGCACTGGAACCAGACCGGCGTGCCCGCGAACAACCGGATGTCGTCCTCGTTGAACAGTCGTCGCAGGATGTCGCGGCAGGGCAGCTCCAGCAGCTCGGATGTGGACAGGGTCGCCGCGAGCAGCGCGATGCGCCGCCAGGCATCGTCGGCGGCCTCCGGCAGGCCCGGGCCCACACCGCCCACCGCGACCCGCTGCAACAGGAGACCCGCCGCGCGCACCGGCGTCGCCGCCAGCAGGAGCCGCGATGGCAACTGCTCGGAGCGCTCGAAGTACTGCTCGAGACTGGCCGACAGCCGCGCCTGCTCGAGCGGCACCACGCCCTGGTAACGATCCGCCCGCCCATCCTGTTCGATGGTCACCGCGAGCTGGCCGCCGCCGAACAGTGCGGCGGCCTGCACTTCCGCGGGTATGCCGCGGTGACGCGCAACGCCGCGGATCGCGTGGTGGTGGGTACACTGGGCCAGCAACAGCCGCAGCGGCCCGGGCCCCTCCAACTGCAGCGACAGCCGGCCTTCGAATTTCAATGAGCCCGCCATCAGGACACAGGCCGCCATCGCCTCGCCGAGCACGTCGCTGACCGGGCACGGGTAATCGTGGTGCTCGATTGCGGCGCGCCAGCTCGCGTCGAGACGCACGAGATGGCCGCGGACCGGAAGGTTTTCGAACAGGAAGCGGTGCAGCAGGTCACCTTCAGGCACGGATCAGGGGCCTGCGAGCATCTTGCGCAGCAGTTCGTTGACCTGCGCCGGGTTGGCCTTGCCGCCGGTGGCTTTCATGACCTGCCCGACGAAGAACCCGAACAACTTGTCCTTGCCGGAACGGTAGTCGGCGAGCTGCGCGGGATTCGCCGCCATGACTTCGGCGATGACCCGTTCGATCGCCTTCGTGTCGGTGATCTGCCGCAGGCCCTTCGCGTCGATGACGGCGTCGGCATCCGACCGGTCTGCCCACATCGCCTCGAAAACTTCCTTGGCGATCTTGCCGGAGATCGTGTCGTCGACGATCCGCACCAGGAGGCCCGCGAGGCGCATCGCACTGACCGGTGACTGGCCGATCTCGAGATTGTCGCGATTCAGGAAGCCCGACAGATCGCCCATCACCCAGTTGGCCGCGAGCTTCGGCTCGCCGCCGAGCACGCCGACGACCTGCTCGTAATAGTCCGCGAGCTCGCGGCTCGCCGTCAGCACGCCCGCGTCGTAGCGCGACAGTCCATGCTCGCGCGAGAAGCGCTGCGCTTTTTGGTCCGGCAGCTCCGGCAGCGTGGCGCGAATCTCTTCGATGAAATCCCCGGCCAGCACCAGCGGCAGCAGGTCCGGGTCGGGGAAGTAACGATAGTCGTTGGCCTCCTCTTTCGCGCGCATCGGGCGCGTCTCGTTGCGGTCGGGGTCGTACAGCCGCGTCTCCAGTACCACGCTGCCGCCGCCCTCGATGAGCTCGATCTGCCGGGCGACTTCGTAATTGATCGCGCGCTCGACGAAACGGAAGGAATTCAGGTTCTTGATCTCGCAGCGCGTGCCGTATTCGTGCCCGCCCTTGTGGCGCACCGAGACATTGGCGTCGCAGCGGAACGAGCCTTCCTGCATGTTGCCGTCGCAGATCTCGAGATAACGGACCAGCGTGTGGATCTTCTTCATGTAGGCGATCGCCTCGCGGGCCGAGTGCAGGTCCGGCTCCGAGACGATTTCGAGCAACGGCGTGCCGGCCCGGTTGAGGTCGATGCCGCTGTGCCTGCCGAGGCCTTCGTGCAGCGACTTTCCGGCGTCCTCCTCGAGATGCGCGCGCGTGATGCCGACGGTTTTGTGCGCGCCGTCGTCGAGCACGATTTCGACCGTGCCGTCCTCGACGATCGGCCGTTCGTACTGGCTGATCTGATAGCCCTTGGGGAGGTCGGGATAGAAATAATTCTTGCGCGCGAAAATCGAGCGGCGCGCGATCGTCGCGCCGGTCGCGAGCCCGAAACAGACCGCCATCCGCACGGCTTCGCGATTCAGGACCGGCAACACGCCGGGATAGCCCAGGTCGACCAGGTTCGCCTGGACATTGGGCGAGGCGCCGTAAGCCGTCGACGAGCCCGAGAAGATCTTGGAGTGGGTCGCGAGCTGCGCGTGGATCTCGAGACCGATGACGACTTCCCATTCGATGCTCATGGTGGCGATCTCAGGCGTAGAGCGGTGGCAGCTTGCGGTGCCAGTCCGTTTCGAGTTGCCAGGCATGCGCGACCGCGAGCAGGCATTCTTCCGCGAAGTGCGGGCCGATGACCTGCAGGCCCACGGGCAAGCCGTCGACCAGGCCGCAGGGAACCGAAACCGCCGGCAATCCCGCCAGGTTGGCGCCGATCGTGTAGATGTCATTGAGGTACATCGTGATCGGGTCGTCGACCTTGGCGCCGATGGCGAATGCCGGAGTCGGCGTGGTCGGCCCCATGAGCACGTCAACGAAGCCGAACGCGCGCCTGAAGTCCGCATTGATCAGGCTGCGTACCTTCTGGGCCTTGAGGTAATAGGCGTCGTAGTATCCCGCCGACAGCACGTAGGTGCCGGTCATGATCCGGCGCTTGACCTCGGCCCCGAAGCCTTCGCCGCGCGAGCGTTTGTAGAGGTCCAGGAGGTCGCGCGGCTCCTCGCAGCGGTGACCGAATCGCACGCCATCGAAGCGCGACAGGTTCGACGAGCATTCCGCCGGCGCGACCACGTAGTAGGTCGGCACCGACAGCGGCAGGTTCGGCAGGCTGACGTCGACGAGCGTCGCGCCCATCGCCCGGCAGCCGTCGAGCGCAGTCCGCACCGCGCGGCCGGTGCCCTCCTCAAGGCCCTCGCCGAAGAACTCGCGAATGATGCCGATGCGCAGGCTGCGCATCGACCGCCCGAGACCGGCCGCGTAGTCCGGCACCGCTGCATCGACGCTGGTCGAGTCGCGCGCATCGTGGCCGGCCATCGCGCCGAGCACGAGCGCCGCATCCTCCGCCGACTGCGCCAGCACGCCGCCCTGGTCGAGGCTCGAGGCGAAGGCGACCATCCCGTAGCGCGAGACCCGGCCGTAGGTCGGTTTGAAGCCCGTCAGGCCGGTGAGCGCCGCCGGCTGGCGGATCGAGCCGCCGGTGTCGGTGCCGGTCGCGACCGGCGCGAGCCGCGCCGCGACCGCCGCGGCCGAGCCGCCCGAGGACCCGCCGGGAACTTTCGTGCCATCCCAGGGATTGCGCACGGGCCCGTACCAGCTGGTTTCGTTGGACGAACCCATCGCGAACTCGTCCATGTTGGTCTTGCCGAGCGTCACCATGCCCGCGGCCGCCAGGCGTTCGACGACCGTGGCGTCGTAGGGCGCGACGAAATTGGACAGCATCCGCGAGCCGCAGCTTGTCAGCACGCCGTCGGTGCAGAAGATGTCCTTGTGGGCAAGCGGCACGCCCGTGAGCGGTCCGCCCTCGCCGCGGGCGATCCTGGCATCCGCGCGCCTTGCGTCCGCCATGGCGCGTTCCGGGACGACCGTGATGAAGACATTGAGCGCCGCGTTGGCGCGATCGATCCGTTCGAGAAAATGGCGGGTGACCTCGACGCTCGTGAACTTTCCGGCGCGCAGGCCCCGGCCGATCTCGGCCGCGGTCATGAGGTGCGGACTCATTCGATCACTTTCGGCACCAGGTACAAACCGGCCTCCACGACAGGCGCATTGCCCTGGTAGCGGTCACGGTGGTTGCTCTCCGTGACCATGTCGTCCCGGAGCGGCTGAACCTGGTTCTCGAGCGGATGCGCCATCGGCTCGACGCCGTCCGTGGCCGCCCCCGACAGCTGCTCGACGAACCCGAGGATCCGCGACAGGCTGCCGACATAGACCGGCAGCTCCTGCTCGGTGATCTGAAGGCGGGCCAGCTCTGCAATGTCTTCCACGTCGCGGCGGGTCAGTGTCACGATCGCTCCAGGACGGTCGGAAAATGCCAAAAACCTGACGGAAATCATACATGTCGGCTTGTGGAAAGTCGCGCCCACGGCTACACTGCCGGCCCTCGTTTTCAAGCCTTTCCCGCGTCAAGCCACACCATGTTCAAGAGCCTCCGGGGTTATTTCTCCAGCGACATTTCGATTGACCTCGGGACCGCCAACACGTTGATCTACGTGCGCGGCCGGGGCATCGTCCTGAACGAGCCCTCGGTGGTCGCAATCCAGGACGAGCCGGGACGCGGCGGCAAGACCATCATCGCCGTTGGCGCCGAGGCCAAGGGCATGATTGGCCGCACGCCGGGGCACATCACGGCCGTGCGCCCGATGAAGGACGGCGTCATCGCCGACTTCACCTACACCGAGCGCATGCTGCAGCA
>CAYZDW010000264.1:0-6829 GCA_964477175.1 uncultured Steroidobacteraceae bacterium
GCACCCACATCTATCTCGTGCTGCTCGACTACGCCGACAGCCGCGAGGAACCCCATGGCATCTATGTCGGCATGAGCCGGTATCACGCCGCGGCGCGTTTCGACCAGCACAAGGCCGGCATCCGCGCCGCGGGACCGGTGCTCAAGCGCGGCCTGGAAGCGCTGACCGGGCCGGTGCAGCAACTTCAATACATTCCGCGTGCCGAGGCGGCGCGTATCGAGGAAGAACTTGCGGAGGCGCTGCGCGCCGCCGGGATCTTCGTCAAGGGCGGACACTGAGGGGCCGCCAGACCCGAAGGCCCGTCCGCCCGGCTATTCGATGAAAGTCCTGATCGGTTGTCAACAGTTCGAGGCCGTGACGGATGCAGAGCTGGGCGAGCAGGGCGTCGATGGTTCCGAGCTGAAGACCCGCTCGGCGGCAGGCATTCCTGAGCCCTGCTGCTTCGATGTGATCGCGCCGGTCGGGCGCGACCAGCGGCAATGCCGCAAATCTTCCGACGATCTGGTCGCGCGCGCGGGGTCCGGCGAATCCCTGCAACAGTTCCTGGAGGATCAGGCCGGTCGTTACGATTGACCGGCTGGCTTGGAGCGCGTCGCTGAGGGCACCGACTTCCGGTACAGCCTGCGGCGCGTCGCGGCGCAGCGCGAGCGACCAGACGCTGGTGTCGACCAGCAGGTTCAACGACGTGTCCGCTCGGCCTTGTAGTCGAAGCCGCTATCCCATTCCAGCTGCCTGATCAGCTCGAGCAGCCGTTTCTGATGGCGGCGCGCAATGAACTCCCGGAGCGCCTGCGTGACGGCCGCTTTCTTGGTCCGTTCGCCGCTGACCTTCAGAGCCTCGTCGAGCAGCTTCGGATCGAGCGAAAGATTCGTAGCCATTGTGTGAATCTCCACACATAGCATCACACAGACGAGTGGAGCGATGCAAGAACCGGTAACCCTCCCTTGCGACAACCCATCCTGGCCCGATCAAGCCGGGCTGGGTCGCCCCATTTATCGGGAATTCGTGGCCAGTGCCACGCGCCCCTGAGCCGGAATGGCCCCTGGGCCGCTGCGAGGGACTCAGTAGGTCTTCGCTGCCTGGATCATGCGGCGGATCTGCTGCTGCTTGTTCTTCAGCCGCGCGTATTCTGCGCGCGAGATCGTTCCGTCCGATCCGGCGATGCGCTGCATCTTGTGATACTGCTGTACCTGGTAACGTAGGCGCTTGGCTTCATCCGGCGTGATGCCGGAGCCGCGGTTGCTGGCGTCGGCCGAGGCCGACATCAGGATCGCCGTGCCGATGGCGATCGCCACGAGGGTGCTGAATTTCGGCTTCATGTCGATCTCCGTGCAGGTCGCCCGGTTTTTTGGGCCTGTACAGGAAGATCAACGCCTCACCATCGGTACGGCCGACGGCCTGAACTCACTGGGCGACGGGCGGCAGTGTTTGGGCGACGAACGGCGGCATCCTGATTCCGAGTGACATCTGAGCGCCGCTGGCCTGCAGCTTGATATCGAGTCACCCCCGGTACAGGATCGGCCCATGGCCGATTCACCCGACGATGATCGCCCACTGCCCGCCGCCGCAGCCGCTGCGCTTTCCACGGGTCGCATGATCGACGCGATCAAGAATGTTCGCGAGGCCGAGGGTCTCGGACTGATGGAGGCGAAGCAACGCGTCGAAGCACATGTAGAGCGCAATCCCATGCTGAAGGTGCAGCTCGCGGAGCAGCAGGCACGGATGGAGCGCCGGCTCATCCAGTGGGTGCTGGTCATCGACGTGCTGCTGGTCGCGGCCGTCCTGTGGTACTTTTTCGGGCGCTGAAACCCGGAGTCGCCGAATGGCGACGCGAACGGAGTACTACCCGTGCAGTGCTGTCGTGCTATTTTAGAGCCCTTGGATTTCTGATCGACTGGAGGTGTCTCATGCTCGTTGAACGATTTCGCCGCAGCTGCGTTGCGCTCCTCAGTGTAAGCCTTGCGTCGCTCGCGTTGCAGACACCGGCTGCGGCCGGGATCGTCGGCACGGCCGATGCCATCGCCGCCGTTCAGCAGCAGGACCATCTGGCGACGGTGCGCGACGCGCTGGCCCGCGACGATGTGCACGCGCGCATGGTCGCGCTCGGCGTCGACCCGACCGAGGTCGAGGGCCGTCTCGCCGCGTTGAGCGAAACCGAACTCGCGACGCTCGCCACGAATCTCGAACAGGCGCCGGCCGGCGGCGACGCACTCGCCGTCATCGGCGTAGTGTTCGTGGTACTGCTGATTCTCGAATTCACCGGCGTGATCGACATCTTCAAGAAAGCGCCGTGATCCGGGCAGCGCTGCCCATGGCGGCGCTGCTCGTCGGCCTCGGGGGATGTGCGGTTTCACCGCCACTCGCGCGCGGACTTCCCGCCTCGATGCCGCGCTCGCTCGAGCTGCGCGACACGCCATTTTTCCCGCAGGAAGACTATCAATGCGGTCCGGCGGCGCTCGCGACCGTGCTGGGCGCGAGCGGCGTCAAGATCGAGCCGGAGGCGCTCGCGCCGCAGGTCTTCCTGCCCCGACGCCGCGGCAGCCTGCAGGCGGAACTCGTCGGCGCGGCCCGCCGGCAGGGGCGACTGGCTTACCTGTTGCCGGGCAACGGCGAGGCGCTGCTCTCGGAACTGGCCGAGGGCCGGCCGGTACTGCTGCTGCAGAATCTCGGGGCCAAGGCGCTGCCGGTGTGGCATTACGCGGTGCTCGTCGGCTACGACGCCGACCGCAACGTCGCGTTGCTACGTTCCGGTCGGCGCGAGCGCCGCGAAATGCACTGGCAGCGATTCGCTGCAACCTGGCATCGCGCCGGGCGCTGGGCGATGACGACGCTCGAGCCTGCTGTCATTCCCGAGCAGGCGGACGCTGCGCGCTACCTCGAGGCCGCCGCGGGACTCGAGGCGGCGGGTCAGATGCATGCTGCCGCCGTAGCCTACGATTCGGCGATCGCGCGCTGGCCCGAGGAGCCCCTCGCCTGGCTCGGCCGCGGCAATGTCGCCTATTCGGATGATGATCTCGGGGCCGCCGCCGATGCCTACGCCCTGGCCACGATGCTGGCGCCCGACAATGCCGCGGCCCGCAACAACCTCGCGCAGGTGCTTGGCGACGCGGGCTGCCTGGCCGAGGCGCGGCGGCAGCTCGAACGCGCGGTAAGGCTCGCGGCGGGCACGACGCTGGCATCCGCGATCGATACGACCCGGGCGAGGATCGAGAAGGTGGATGCCGCGGCCGGCGCGCAGTGCTCGCTCGCCGATCGCCACTGGCCGGACTGAGGCGCGAGCGCAGAAAATCAGCGGATGATTCGTGCCTCGCCGCGTCCGCGCGGGTCGGAAGCCGCGCGCCATTCGCCGCCGTCGCGCCAGATCAGCTGCAAGTCGCCGAATTCCCAATCGTGCGGTTGCGCGCGGTAGCCTCGATCCGAGAGCGTGCGGATGACATCGGCCGGCAATGGGCGAGTGACGCTGTAAGTGATCAGATCCTCCGGCCAAAGCTGATGGTGAAAGCGCGTCGCCGCGACGGCTGCCTCGGGCGACATGCCGAAATCGAGCACGTTGACTATCGCCTGGTACACCGACGTGATGATCGTCGAGCCGCCCGGCGAACCGAGCACCATACTAACCGCGCCATCGGCGACGAGGATGGTCGGCGACATCGATGAAAGCATCCGCTTTCCCGGTTGGATGGCATTGGCCTCGGCACCGACCACGCCATAGAAATTCGGCACGCCGGGCTTGACGCTGAAGTCGTTCATCTCGTTGTTGAGCAGGAAACCGCCGCCTTCGACGACGACACCGCTGCCGAAATCGGTGTTGAGCGTGTAGGTGACGGCTACGGCATTGCCAGAGCTGTCTACGATCGAGAAATGCGTGGTGGCATGCGGTTCCAGGCCGGGCCGCACCGTGACTGCATGGCTGATGACTTGCGGGTTCACTTCCGCGGCCCGTGCGGCGATGTAATCGTCCGCAAGCAGCTCGCTGATCCGTTGCCGCACGAAATCCGGGTCGCCCAGGTATTCGGCGCGGTCGGCGAAGACGCGCTTCTCCATTTCGGCGGTCAGGTGGATGTACTGCGGCGAGTTGTGCGGAAGCGCCGCGAAGGCGGGCGCCAACGCATCCTTCATCTTGAGGAGCTGGATGACCGCGAAGCCGCCGGAGGAAGGAGGTGGTGCAGCGAGAATTTCGTAACCTCGCCATCGGGCACGCAGCGGCTCGCGCCAGCGCGGTCGATAGCCCGCAAGGTCCTCTGCACTCACGAGGCCGCCGCCGCGACGCATCTCCGCGAGCAACAATCGCGCAGTCTCGCCGCCATAGAAGCCGGCGGCACCGTCGGTGGCAATGCGGCGCAAGGTCGCGGCGAGTTCCGGCTGTCGAAACGTACCGCCCGCGCGCAGGCCGCCGAAATACCGCTCGAAGTTGGTGACGCCGGCGAATCGCGGCGACTCGTCGCGCGCCAGCGTCTCGAGCTGCGGCGGCACGTCGAAGCCGCCCTCGGCGAGTGAGATCGCCGGCGCGAGCAATTCGGCCCACGGCCTCTGCCCGTATCGTTCGTGCGCAGCCCAGAGCCCGGCGACGGTGCCCGGCACGCCGACGGCGCGATGGCCGGTCAGGCTCGAGCCCGCGATGACCTCGCCGCGCTCGTCGAGGTACATGTCACGCGTCGCGGCGGCAGGCGCGACTTCGCGGTAGTCGAGAAACGCCGTCTTGTCGCCAAATCGAGCCAGCATGAAGCCGCCGCCCGCGATGTTACCGGCCTCGGGATAGGTGACGGCGAGCACGAAGGCCGCGGTGATGGCGATGTCTACGGCATTGCCACCAGCGGCGAGGACGTTGGCGGCCGCATCGGCGCTGTATCGGTCGGGCATCGCGATGGCGGCCGCCGTCTGCGCCGGCTGCTGCGTTGCCGGTTTTGGCGTGCAGCCAAGCGCCAGCGCCGCGGTCGCGGCGAGGAGAATGTATCGGCGGTTCCAACGTGCTGCCGCGCTCATCACGAACGCGAAACCGGACTGATCGCCGACCGGCGCCGCACCCAGGCCCGGATCGCGAGGCCGACGGCCAATGCAATCGCAACATCACGGACCGCGACCCACGAGGTAGTCATCACGATTCCGGCGCAGCAGAGGAGCGCGGCGACCGCGATGAGCGGCCCGCCTGGCATCGGTACCGGTGCCGGCCCATGACGGCGACGCAGCACGATCAGGGCGGCGCTGGTCGATCCGTAGGCCAGGATGCGGGAGATCACAAACACGGTGAGGAGATACTCGAAGGTGCCGGTGACGGCGAGCAGCCAGGCGACGACCGCGTAGACGGTGATGGCGACATAGGGTGTCCGCCAAATGGGATGCACGGCGGCGAACGTGCGCGGCAGGTCGCCGCTCTCGCCGAGCGCGAACATGTTTCGCGGCGAGACCAGGACTGCGACCGCGAGGCCCCCCGCGCAGGAAACGACGGCCGCGACCGACATGAGCGTGCCGCCCGCAGGCCCGACGAAGACCTCGGCGACATCCGCGAGCGGCAGGGCGGCTGCGGCCGTGTCCGGCAGCACCGCAAAACAGGCGAGCATCAGCAAGAGATAGAGCGCGCAGGAGATTGCGAGCCCGCCCAGGATGCTGATCGCGAGGTCACGACGCGGGTCGCGCATTTCGCCGGCGACGATCGCGGCGACCTCGAAGCCAAAGCATGCGAACAGCGCGAGCATCAGCCCGCTGGTCAGGCCGCCGGGTTCCTGCGGTGCGCTCGTGGGGATGTCATTCCATCCTGCGAACCACAGGCCCGCCAGCGCAATCAGGGCGAGCGGCAGCATTTTCGCGATCGTCAGCACATTACCGACCCAGGCGCCGCGAGTGACACCCCGCAAGTTGACTGCGGTGAGCACGGCGGTGAATGCGGTGATCGCGACTGCGCGTGGCCAGGGCCCCTCGAGCGCGGGCCAGAGCGCCGCGGCGTAGTCGAGCATCACATGCGCGATCAAGGCATACGATGCGAAGCGCGATACGACGAACAGCCAGCCGACCGTGAAGCCGGTCAGGGGCCCGAATGTAACCTGCGCGTAATACTGTGGTCCGCCGGTGACGTCGAAGCGGCTCGCGACTTCGGCGAGCGAAAGGGAGAGAAGCGCGACCACGGCGAACGCCGCGAAGACAACCGCGAGGCTCCAGCGCCCAGACGATATCGCGAGCCCTGCGGGCAGGGCGAAGACGCCTGCGCCGACGATCGAGTTGACCGTCAGCGCGATCACGTCGACCCGCCGCAGGCCGCGATGCAGCCTGGGCGGATCGACAGGATCAGGATTCACTGCACCGGGGCTTCGGCGGCCTTGCGAATCGTTCCAGCATCTGCCACCGCGCGCCAGCTGCCGTCCGCCTTGCTCCACACGGTCACGAACTCGCCGGTGACCGCTGGTGCCGCATCGGCGCCGTCCGGGTCAAATGTGAATGTGCCGAGTTCATAGGCGAAGTCACCGGATTTCGCGACCTGTACTTCGGTCGTGGACCAGCTGATCGACGCGTTCGGCGCATCGGCGTTGTCGGCTTCCATGCCGGCCTGCAGTTCGGCCGAGCCCTTGCGGATGTTGCCGTCGAACAGCGTGACCGCATTCGACGTGTACACGTCGTTGACGATGCCGACGACGTCTTTCGCCACGGCCAGTTGCAGCCAGGCCGCGGAGCGATCGCGTACCGCCTGGGCCTCCGCCGCGAGATCGACCGCCGCTCCTTCAGGCGCTTTCTGCGCGCAGCCTGTGGTCAGCGCGGCGCATGCGGCCGCGGTCAGGATCAACTTTCGTCCACGCATAGGTCCCCCTCAAGTTATTGATTATCAAGCGGGATTAAGCCT